>NZ_CP045732.1:2887500-2997500 GCF_016864235.1 Legionella sp. MW5194 | reverse complement strand
CAGGAGGTTGGCTTAGAAGCAGCCACCCTTTAAAGAAAGCGTAATAGCTCACTGGTCGAGTCGGCCTGCGCGGAAGATGTAACGGGGCTAAAATCATACACCGAAGCTGCGGATGTGCACTTAGTGCACGTGGTAGGGGAGCGTTCTGTAAGCTGATGAAGGTTCATTGAGAAGTGGGCTGGAGGTATCAGAAGTGCGAATGCTGACATGAGTAACGATAATGAGGGTGAAAAACCCTCACGCCGGAAGTCCCAGGTTTCCTGCACGACGTTAATCGGAGCAGGGTGAGTCGGCCCCTAAGGCGAGGCTGAAAGGCGTAGTCGATGGGAACCAGGTTAATATTCCTGGACTTTCTATAAGTGGTGATGTGGGGACGAAGAAGGCTAGGTGAGCCGGGCGTTGGTTGTCCCGGTACTTGCACGTAGGTGGAGAGACTTGGCAAATCCGGTCTCTTGTTAACACGGAGGTGCGAAGTGGTTCTGACCCTTCGGGGTACAGAGAAGTCATTGATGCCAGGCTTCCAGGAAAAGCTGCTAGCCATAACTTATAGGAAACCGTACCGCAAACCGACACAGGTGGACAGGTAGAGAATACTAAGGCGCTTGAGAGAACTCGGGTGAAGGAACTAGGCAAAATGGTACCGTAACTTCGGGAGAAGGTACGCCCTTGATGGTTAGTTGCCTGCGCAACAAAGCTGTTGAGGGCCGCAGAGACCAGGTGGCTGCGACTGTTTATTAAAAACACAGCACTCTGCAAATTCGTAAGAAGACGTATAGGGTGTGACGCCTGCCCGGTGCCGGAAGGTTAATTGATGGGGTTATCTTCGGAGAAGCTCTTGATCGAAGCCCCGGTAAACGGCGGCCGTAACTATAACGGTCCTAAGGTAGCGAAATTCCTTGTCGGGTAAGTTCCGACCTGCACGAATGGCGTAACGATGGCCACACTGTCTCCACCCGAGACTCAGTGAAATTGAAATCGCTGTGAAGATGCAGTGTACCCGCGGCTAGACGGAAAGACCCCGTGAACCTTTACTATAGTTTTGCACTGGATTTTGATGATAACTGTGTAGGATAGGTGGGAGGCTAAGAAGTGCGGACGCCAGTTCGCATGGAGCCGACCTTGAAATACCACCCTGTTATTATTGAGGTTCTAACTTGGTCCAGTAATCCTGGATGAGGACAGTGTATGATGGGTAGTTTGACTGGGGCGGTCTCCTCCCAAAGAGTAACGGAGGAGCACAAAGGTACCCTCGGTACGGTCGGACATCGTACCAAGAGTGTAAAGGCAAAAGGGTGCTTGACTGCGAGAGTGACGGCTCGAGCAGGTACGAAAGTAGGTCTTAGTGATCCGGTGGTTCTGTATGGAAGGGCCATCGCTCAACGGATAAAAGGTACTCCGGGGATAACAGGCTGATACCGCCCAAGAGTTCATATCGACGGCGGTGTTTGGCACCTCGATGTCGGCTCATCACATCCTGGGGCTGAAGCAGGTCCCAAGGGTATGGCTGTTCGCCATTTAAAGTGGTACGCGAGCTGGGTTTAGAACGTCGTGAGACAGTTCGGTCCCTATCTGCCGTGGGCGTAGGAAAATTGAGAGGAGCTGCTCCTAGTACGAGAGGACCGGAGTGGACGAACCTCTGGTGTACCGGTTGTCACGCCAGTGGCATTGCCGGGTAGCTAAGTTCGGACGGGATAACCGCTGAAAGCATCTAAGCGGGAAGCCTCCCTCAAGATGAGTTTTCCCATGAAGCCCGTTGAAGACTACGACGTTGATAGGCGAGGTGTGGAAGCGCAGTAATGCGTGAAGCTAACTCGTACTAATTGGCTGATTGTCTTGACCATATAACCTGATGCGCTTCAGGTTATGTGGATAACATGAATGTGACTCTATTTTTTACCGGCCTCATGGCCATCTCCGTTAACACAGAGACAACCATGACGCTTAAATCGTTTTCCTGGCGACCATAGCAGTTTGGAACCACCTGAATCCATCTCGAACTCAGAAGTGAAACAGACTCGCGCCGATGATAGTGTGAGGCTTCCTCATGTGAAAGTAGGTCATCGCCAGGGCTTTATTTAGAAAACAAGACCATTGTATGTGGCACACAGTAGACGAGGATAGTCTACATTAGAAGCGAGTAATGCTGGCGTAGCTCAGTTGGTAGAGCAACTGACTTGTAATCAGTAGGTCCCGGGTTCGATTCCTGGTGCCAGCACCACTTAGTCTAATCCCATGCGCTAAAGCACTTGACTTTAGTCATTTCCTGAAAGAAAATGGCGTTTTTTTTGGAGGGGTTCCCGAGCGGTCAAAGGGATCAGACTGTAAATCTGACGGCTCAGCCTTCGAAGGTTCGAATCCTTCCCCCTCCACCAGTTGAGAAAAAGAAAGGCACGCGGGTGTAGTTCAATGGTAGAACTTCAGCCTTCCAAGCTGATAGCGTGGGTTCGATTCCCATCACCCGCTCCAAGTATTTAATTTTCTCATGGATGTATTGTGTCTGATGCTTAAGGCCCACATAGCTCAGGCGGTAGAGCACTTCCTTGGTAAGGAAGAGGTCGCTGGTTCGAGTCCAGTTGTGGGCACCAAAATTATGATCATTTATTAGGGGAGATTTTCCGATGGCGAAGGAAAAGTTTGAGCGTAAGAAGCCACACGTAAACGTTGGAACGATTGGTCACGTAGACCATGGAAAGACAACGCTGACGGCAGCGATTACAACGATTATGGCAGGCCTGCATGGCGGCACGGCAAAAGCATACGACCAGATCGATGCTGCACCGGAAGAAAGAGAGCGAGGGATTACGATATCTACGGCGCACGTAGAATATGAATCCACGAACCGACACTATGCCCACGTTGACTGCCCAGGACACGCGGATTATGTGAAGAACATGATTACGGGTGCTGCTCAGATGGATGGAGCGATACTGGTGGTTTCCGCTGCGGATGGTCCGATGCCTCAAACACGCGAACACATTCTGTTGTCTCGTCAGGTTGGTGTACCGTACATTGTTGTGTTCATGAACAAAGCCGACATGGTTGACGATCCTGAGTTATTAGAGCTGGTTGAGATGGAAGTGCGCGACCTTCTGAGCAGTTATGAATTCCCCGGTGATGATATTCCTATTGTTGTTGGTTCTGCATTAAAAGCATTAGAAGGCGATACCAGCGAGATTGGAGTGCCAGCGATTGTTAAACTGGTTGAGACAATGGACTCCTACATTCCCGAGCCTGTGCGTAACATTGACAAGCCGTTCCTGTTGCCGATTGAAGACGTATTCTCTATTTCTGGTCGCGGTACAGTAGTGACTGGACGTGTAGAGAGCGGTATTGTTAAAGTCGGTGAAGAAGTTGAAATTGTGGGTATTCGTGATACTCAGAAGACAACGTGCACTGGCGTTGAGATGTTCCGTAAGTTGCTTGACGAAGGGCGAGCAGGCGACAACGTGGGCGTGCTGTTACGTGGTACGAAGCGTGATGAAGTGGAGCGTGGTCAGGTGCTGGCGAAGCCAGGCACGATCAAGCCGCACACCAAGTTTGAAGCAGAAGTTTACGTTCTGTCAAAAGATGAAGGTGGTCGCCATACGCCATTTTTCAACGGCTATCGTCCACAGTTCTATTTCCGAACAACTGACGTAACCGGTTCCTGTGATCTGCCGCAAGGTGTTGAGATGGTTATGCCTGGAGACAACGTCCAGATGACCGTAAATCTTCATTCACCCATCGCGATGGACGAAGGTCTGCGTTTCGCGATTCGTGAAGGTGGCCGTACCGTAGGTGCGGGTGTTGTTGCTAAAATCATCGAGTAATGGATGGTTTGGGTGCAAACACGGTTTGCACCCGACATGTTAAGTTAGGCCAGTAGCTCAATTGGCAGAGTGGCGGTCTCCAAAACCGCAGGTTGGGGGTTCGATTCCCTCCTGGCCTGCCAACTAACAGAATACATATGACTAATTCATCAAATTCAAGATTTACATTCAAAGAAGCAATCTTGTGGTTAGGGATACTGTCACTAACTGCGGGTGCTTTTTTTGTTACTTATTATTATTCCTATTCCGCGCCAGTTAAAATAATTATATGGATCGGTTGGCTGGTCGGTTGTGCTATACTTGCATTCTTTACCAACAAAGGGCAGCAGGTTTTTGAGTTTGCAAACGAAGCCAAAGTAGAACTACAAAAAGTGGTTTGGCCCTCCCGTCAAGAAACCGTACAGACTACTTCCATTGTTATGATCATGGTCGCTGTGACAGGTTTTATCTTGTGGGGCGTTGATTCTGCAATGATGTGGGTCATTGCTAAAATAACACATTTAGGTTGAGATTAAGGTGGAAGAACAGAACAAGGTTGAAGAACAGAAATCAAAGCAGTGGTATGTTGTTCATGCCTACTCGGGCTATGAAAATTTTGTAATGCGCGAAATTAAGTCGCGAGCAGAGCACCACCATCTACAGGATAAAATAGGCGAAGTGGTGGTCCCCTCTGAGGAAGTGGTTGAAATGAGAGCGGGTCAAAAGCGTAAAAGCACCCGTAAATTTTTCCCTGGATATGTTCTTGTCAACATGGTGATGGATGATGCCACATGGCATATGATCAGAGCTATTCCACGCGTGCTCGGCTTTATTGGCGGCACAAGCCAGACGCCTACCCCCATTAGCGATAAAGAAGCGCGTGCTATTCTACAGCGTGTTGAGGATGGTGTTACCAAGCCTAAACCTAAAATTCTGTTTGAACCAGGCGAAGTGGTTAGAGTGAAGGAAGGTCCTTTCGTTGACTTTAACGGCGTTGTCGAAGAGGTCAATTATGAGAAGAGCCGTTTGCGTGTTGCTGTTCTCATTTTTGGTCGCTCCACTCCTGTTGAGTTGGAGTTTAGTCAGGTTGAGAAGACCTGATTTTGTTAGTAACGGGAAGCCAAACACTGATTGCCAAATCAGACATTGGCGTTATACCCATAAGGAGTCATCATGGCTAAAAAAGTAGAAGGTTATGTCAAGTTACAGATCCCGGCAGGAAAGGCTAATCCCAGTCCACCAGTAGGTCCTGCTTTGGGTCAGCGCGGCGTAAACATTATGGAATTCTGTAAAGCCTTTAATGCGGCAACACAGAGTTTGGAACAAGGTTTACCTATCCCTGTTGTTATTACTGTCTACAGTGATCGCAGTTTCACCTTTATTACTAAAACGCCCCCAGCTTCTGTCTTATTGAAAAAGACAGCGGGTCTGCAAAGCGGTAGTAGTAACCCCAATACAAAAAAGGTGGCAACATTGAAACGGGCTCAGCTCGAAGAAATTGCCAAAACAAAAGAACCCGATTTAACTGCCGGAAGTTTAGATGCAGCGGTGCGCACCATTGCTGGAACTGCCCGTAGCATGGGAATCGAAGTTGAAGGTTGATAATAAGGGGCACTACCATGGCAAGTTTAAGTAAAAAACAACAGAAAATTCGTGAAAAGGTTAAAACCAATTATTTGTATAATCCGGCTGAAGCCATTGAGATTCTGAAAGAATTTGCAAGCAGCAAATTCAGAGAAAGCGTGGATATCAGCGTTAATCTTGGCGTCGATCCAAGAAAATCCGATCAAGTCGTTAGAACATCAACCAATCTGCCAAAAGGTACGGGTAAAACCGTTCGTGTTGCAGTGTTTGCACAAGGTGACAATGCAACCAAAGCTAAGAATGCAGGTGCGGATCTGGTTGGTTTCGAAGATTTGGCAGACAAAATCAAGGCGGGTGAGCTCGACTTTGATGTGGTCATTGCCACACCGGATGCCATGCGCATTGTGGGTCAATTAGGTCAAATTCTCGGTCCACGCGGGCTGATGCCTAACCCCAAAGTCGGTACGGTTACAACAAATGTGGAAGCAGCCGTTTCCGATGCTAAATCAGGGCAGGTGCGTTATCGAACCGATAAAAACGGTATTATTCACTGTACTGTTGGCAAAATTGATTTCACTCCCGATGATCTCATTGAAAACATCACCGCGTTAATGGTTGACTTGAAAAAGGCAAAACCGGCTTCATCTAAAGGGGTATATTTGAAGAAAATTACCTTGTCAACCACAATGGGTCCTGGATTACCTATTGATATTGCATCATTACCTGTGTAATATATCTGACCCGAATTTCGAATTCACGGCATAGACTCGTTCCATGCCGTCGAAGACCGCAGGTGCAGAAATGCTTAATTACCCTGCGCAGACGGTGAACCGGAACAGAGATTTTTCTGAGACGGCCACCATAACTGTCAAATCATTACGATTTGCACAACTTAGGAGGTCACTAACGTGACGATAACATTAGCTGCAAAGAAAGCTGTTGTCGAAGAAGTAAATGCAGTTGCTTCTAAGGCTATTTCAGCTGTGGTTGCTGATTATCGTGGTTTGACTGTAAACCAAATGACCCAATTGCGTAGCCAGGCTCGCAAATCCGGTGTTTATCTAAGGGTTGTAAGAAATACATTAACCCGTAGAGCATTTGAAAACACGGATTTTTCCTGCTTGAGCGACAAATTGGTTGGTCCTTTATTTATCGCGTTGTCACTTGAAGCACCTAGTGACGCGGCAAGACTTTTAAAGGATTTCGTAAAAACATTTGACAAGCTTGAAATCAAGGCATTGTCTGTAGGCGGTAAAGTCTATGGCGCTGATCAGTTAGATGCAGTAGCCAGCTTGCCGACGAAAGACGAGGCAATAGCCAAACTGATGTTTGTGATGAAAGCGCCTATTGAGAAATTTGTCAGAACACTTGCTGAACCGCATGCCAAACTGGTTAGAACGGTTGCTGCAATTAAAGACAAAAAAGAACAGTAAAATTCCGATAATCGATTATATTTAATTAGGAGCTAGTAATGGCTGTATCAAAAAATGAGATCCTTGAAACAATCTCTAACATGACCGTAATGGAAGTTGTTGAGCTGATCGAGGCAATGGAAGAAAAATTTGGCGTTTCTGCTGCCGCTGCTGCTGTAGCTGTCGCTGCCCCCGCTGCTGCTGGTGCATCTGCTGCTGCTGAAGAAAAGACAGAATTTGACGTGGTTATGACAAGCTTTGGCTCTAACAAAGTTGGCGTCATTAAAGTCATTCGTAACATCACCGGTTTAGGCTTGAAAGAAGCAAAAGACCTGGTTGAAGGTGCACCTGCCACTGTTAAAGAAGGTGTATCAAAAGACGAAGCAGCTAGCATCAAGAAAGATCTGGAAGAAGCTGGCGCGACTGTTGACGTTAAGTAATAATTATACGTCTCTATTTCAGAACCCGGCCATGGTTACATGGCTGGGTTTGTGTGTTTGATGATCAATAATTTACAGAGGAACCACCATGGCAACTGCAGAAGCTAAACCTCAACACTATTCTCACGCTGAGAAGAAACGATTCCGTAAGAGCTTTGGCAGGCAAGCTGACAAGATGGCGATTCCCAATCTCCTGGACATTCAATTAAAGTCCTATAGAGATTTTCTGGAAGCTGATTCTAAAGCCAACTCAGAGCAGAAAACAGGTTTGCATGCAGCGTTCTCATCCGTATTTCCTATTGAAAGTTTTTCTGGTAATGCCCGCTTAGAATACGTGGGTTACAAATTGGGCGAACCCGCCTTTGACGTGAGAGAGTGTAAATTACGTGGTTTAACGTATTCAGCTCCTCTGCGTGTTAAAATCAGACTTGTTGTCCTTGATAAAGATGCGGCTGGTGAACCAAAGCCCATCAAGGATATCCGTGAACAAGATGTATTCATGGGTGAAATTCCCTTAATGACTGACGTTGGTACTTTCGTTGTGAATGGTACTGAACGCGTTGTTGTTTCGCAGTTACATCGTTCGCCCGGGGTTATATTTGAACATGACCGCGGAAAGACGCACTCTTCCGGTAAGCTGCTTTATTCCGCCCGTATTATCCCATACCGTGGTTCATGGCTTGATTTTGAATTCGATCCCAAAGACTGTGTTTTTGTGCGTATTGATCGCCGTAGAAAACTGCCAGTCAGCATTTTACTACGTGCCTTGGGGTATGAAGTTGAAGATATCCTCGCTGAATTTTTTGAATCGACCGTTTGCCAACTGCGTAATGGTGAATTCCACATCAATCTCATTCCTGCTCGTCTGCGCGGTGAAATTGCATCCTTTGATATTGCTGTTCCTGAAACGGGTGAATTGATTGTTGAGCAGGGTCGCCGTATTACTGCCCGCCATATCAAAATGATGGAAAAGAGTAACATGCAGGATCTCGTGGTCCCGCAGGATTATCTGGTCGGAAAAATACTCGCCAGAAACATTGTTAATACTGAA
This sequence comes from Legionella sp. MW5194, assembly GCF_016864235.1. Classification (NCBI taxonomy): domain Bacteria; kingdom Pseudomonadati; phylum Pseudomonadota; class Gammaproteobacteria; order Legionellales; family Legionellaceae; genus Legionella; species Legionella sp. MW5194. Next base: position 2,989,225 of record NZ_CP045732.1, on the reverse strand, counting down.
ACAGGTGAAGTGTTGGCAAATGCCAATGATGAAGTCACCTCTGAATTGTTGGATCAGTTGGCTCAGCATGGCATTTTGTCATTTGAAATGATCTACACCAATGATCTGGATCATGGTTCTTATATCTCTGACACCTTAAAAATTGATCCCACCAACAGCCAACTTGAAGCGCTGGTTGAAATTTATCGCATGATGCGTCCTGGCGAGCCGCCAACAAAAGAAGCGGCGGAAGCCTTATTTAAAAACCTTTTCTTCGCTGAAGATCGCTATGATTTATCCGCAGTCGGCCGTATGAAATTTAATCGACGCGTTGGACGCAAAGAAGATCAGGGCCCAGGTACGTTAACGAAAGAGGATATTCTTGCAGTTATCAAAACATTGATTGATATTCGCAACGGTATTGGCATGGTTGACGATATTGATCATTTGGGTAACCGACGTGTACGCAGCGTGGGTGAAATGACAGAAAACCAGTTCCGTGTGGGCCTGGTTCGTGTTGAGCGTGCGGTCAAAGAGCGTTTAAGCCTGGTTGAATCTGAAAACCTGATGCCTCAGGATTTGATTAACGCCAAGCCTGTTTCTGCTGCCATCAAAGAATTTTTTGGTTCAAGCCAGTTATCGCAGTTTATGGATCAGGTGAACCCACTTTCCGGAGTGACTCACAAGCGCCGTGTTTCGGCCCTTGGCCCAGGCGGGTTAACCCGTGAGCGCGCAGGATTTGAAGTCCGCGACGTTCACACCACCCATTATGGCCGTGTTTGCCCCATTGAAACGCCTGAAGGTCCAAACATCGGTCTGATCAATTCGCTCTCTGTTTACGCACGCACCAACGACTACGGTTTCATTGAAACACCTTGCCGTAAAGTAATCGATGGCCATGTTACGGACGAAATTGAATACCTGTCGGCGATTGAAGAAGTCGATCAATACATTGCTCAATCCAGCGTGGCAGTAGACGAAAAAGGCAAAATCCTTGCTGATTTGGTTCCTTGCCGTCATCAGAATGAATTCTCATTGACGACCCCGGATAAAATTAACTACATGGATGTGTCACCCAAGCAGATCGTATCCGTGGCAGCCTCACTGATTCCTTTCCTGGAGCATGATGACGCGAACCGTGCCTTGATGGGATCTAACATGCAACGTCAGGCGGTACCCACACTGCGTTCTGAAAAGCCGCTGGTAGGTACGGGAATGGAGCGTACAGTGGCCTCTGATTCCGGTGTTTCTGTGGTTGCTAAACGTGGTGGTGTGATTGATTTGGTTGATGCATCTCGTATCGTTGTCCGCGTTAACGATGACGAAACCACCGCGGGTGAAACCGGGGTAGACATTTATAACCTGACGAAATATTTCCGCTCCAACCAGGATACCTGTATTAATCAGCGTCCCATTGTCAATACTGGTGATCGCATTCAGAAGGGTGATGTTCTTGCTGATGGTCCGTGTACTGACATGGGTGAATTGGCACTGGGACAAAACCTGCTGGTCGCCTTCATGCCCTGGAACGGTTATAACTTCGAAGACTCGATTTTGATTTCAGAGCGTATTGTCCAGGAAGATCGCTTTACCACGATTCATATTGAAGAGTTAACCTGTATCGCTCGCGATACCAAACTTGGAACGGAAGAAATTACCGCGGACATCCCTAATGTGGGTGAATCAGCATTGGCCAACCTCGATCAATCGGGCGTGGTATACATTGGTGCTGAAGTATCCGCCGGCGATATTCTCGTTGGTAAAGTCACGCCAAAAGGCGAAACACAATTAACACCGGAAGAGAAACTCTTAAGAGCCATTTTCGGTGAGAAAGCGTCTGATGTAAAAGATTCTTCCTTACGCGTCCCTTCCGGCATGAACGGAACCGTGATTGATGTTCAAGTGTTTACACGGGATGGCCTGGAAAAAGACGAGCGTGCCAAGAGTATTGAAGAAGAACATCTGGCCCGCGTCCGTAAAGATCTTATCGATGAACGACGTATCCGCGAAGAAGACATTTATCACCGCGTTTATAATTTGTTGTTGGGTAAAACGGCAGCAGGTGGTCCATCCAGCATCAAGCCGGGCTCTAAAATCACCGAATCCTATCTGGAGAAAGTGGACAGAAGCAAATGGTTTGATGTTCGTGTTGATGACGAAGTCATCAGCCAACAACTGGAGCAATTGTCCAAACAACTTGAATTGCTTGGCAAAGAAATGGAAAAGCGCTTTAACGATAGCCGTAAAAAGATTATTCAGGGCGATGATTTGGCTCCCGGCGTTCTAAAAATTGTTAAAGTGTATCTCGCAGTCAAGCGTCGCATTCAGCCAGGTGATAAGATGGCTGGTCGTCACGGTAATAAAGGGGTTATTTCCATTGTGGTTCCCGTGGAAGACATGCCTTACATGGCGGATGGTACTGCCGTTGATATCGTATTGAACCCATTGGGCGTACCGTCCCGTATGAACATTGGTCAGGTTCTGGAAACGCACTTAGGGCTTGCTGCCAAAGGTTTGGGGCAGCGGATTGCCGATTTGGTCGACAGCAATAAGCCCGTTAAGCAGATTCGTGAATTCCTGGGCAAGATCTACAATCATGATGGCGTTCAACGTGTTCACCTCGAAAAACTTGACGACAACGAAGTCGCTATTCTTGCTGACAACCTTCGTGCCGGCGTCCCCATGGCGACACCTGTGTTTGATGGCGCCAATGAAGCAGAAATTAAATCCATGCTTGAGCTCGCTGGATTGCCTGCTGATGGAAAAACCATGCTGATTGACGGACGTACGGGCAAGACATTTGATAACCCCGTCACCGTCGGTTACATGTACATGCTCAAACTGAATCACCTTGTCGACGACAAAATGCACGCCCGCTCCACCGGGTCGTATAGTCTGGTTACTCAGCAGCCACTTGGCGGTAAGGCTCAATTCGGAGGCCAGCGTTTCGGTGAGATGGAGGTATGGGCATTGGAAGCTTATGGCGCGGCTTATACGTTGCAGGAAATGTTAACAGTGAAATCAGACGATGTCGGAGGACGAACGAAGATATATAAAAACATAGTTGATGGTGATCATCGTATGGATCCTGGAATGCCTGAGTCCTTCAATGTATTACTGAAGGAAATTAGAGCATTGGGTATTGATATCGAACTGAACCACGACTAACACGTTCAGCGATCAATTCTGATAAACACATTTTTGGAGGCATAGACTTGGCTAATCTAAGCAGCGACCCAATGAGAAAAGCACCTGTAATGAGTGATTTGCTGGGTATCCTCAAACAACAAGGGCAAAGTGAAGAATTCGATGCGATTAAAATCGCTCTGGCTTCACCTGAATTAATTCGATCCTGGTCTTATGGGGAAGTAAAAAAGCCCGAGACCATTAATTACCGTACATTTAAACCGGAGCGTGATGGTTTATTCTGCGCAAAAACATTTGGTCCGGTGAAAGATTACGAATGTTTGTGCGGTAAATACAAACGACTCAAGCACCGCGGTGTTATTTGTGAAAAATGCGGTGTAGAACTGGCATTGGCCAAGGTCCGCCGTGAACGTATGGGGCACATTGAGCTGGCTAGTCCAGTGGCTCATATCTGGTTCCTGAAATCACTGCCGTCCAGAATTGGTCTTTTGCTGGATATGACACTGCGTGATATTGAGCGCGTTCTTTATTTTGAAGCGTTTGTCGTGGTCGATCCCGGTATGACCGAGTTGGAACGCGGTCAATTGCTGAATGATGAAGTGTATCTGGAAGCGATGGAGCAATACGGAGATGAATTCGATGCCCGCATGGGTGCAGAAGCTATCCGTGACTTATTACGTCAGATTGATCTTGAAGAAGAAATACGCACTCTGCGTGAAGAATTGCCTACCACCAATTCTGAAACCAAAATCAAGAAAATCACCAAGCGCTTAAAATTAATCGAGGCATTCTATGAGTCCGGTAACAAACCGGAATGGATGATTATGGATGTCCTGCCCGTCTTGCCTCCTGATTTAAGGCCCTTAGTCCCTCTGGATGGCGGGCGATTTGCTACATCCGATTTGAATGATTTATACCGTCGCGTCATTAACCGCAACAACCGCTTGAAGCGATTACTGGATCTGAACGCACCGGACATCATTGTTCGTAACGAAAAGCGTATGCTGCAGGAATCCGTTGATGCGCTGCTGGATAACGGCCGGCGTGGCAGAGCGATTACAGGGACCAACAAGCGTCCATTAAAGTCACTGGCTGACATGATTAAAGGGAAACAGGGTCGTTTCCGTCAGAACCTTTTGGGTAAGCGCGTTGACTATTCTGGTCGTTCCGTGATTGTAGTCGGTCCGACCTTGCGTTTGCACCAGTGCGGTCTGCCGAAAAAAATGGCGCTGGAACTGTTCAAACCCTTTATCTTCAGCAAACTTGAATTCAGAGGTCTTGCTACCACGATTAAAGCCGCCAAGAAAATGGTCGAGCGTGAAGAGCCAATTGTTTGGGATATTCTGGATGACGTGATCCGCGAGCATCCCATTCTGTTAAACCGTGCACCGACATTGCACCGTTTAGGTATCCAGGCCTTTGAGCCCGTGTTAATTGAAGGAAAAGCGATCCAGCTTCACCCGTTAGTATGTACCGCGTATAACGCAGACTTCGACGGGGACCAGATGGCTGTGCACGTTCCATTAACCCTGGAAGCGCAACTGGAAGCCCGGTCGCTGATGATGTCCACTAACAATATTCTGTCTCCTGCGAGCGGTGAGCCGATTATTGTTCCCAGCCAGGACGTGGTGCTCGGACTTTATTACCTGACACGCGAGCGCATCAATGCCAAAGGGGAGGGCAAAATTTTTGCCAGCGCCCAGGAGGCTCAGAATTTTTATGAGGCTGGCTACATCGACATTCATGCCAAAATTAAAGTACGCATGCCCAAAGATGATGAAGACGGCGATAACGGTGGTAACCGCGGTGTTCATCTCGTGGATACCACGGTAGGCCGTGCAATTCTGGCTGATATTCTGCCTAAAGGAATGGCGTTCTCGCAAATCAATCGTACGATGACTAAAAAAGTCATTTCGCGTGTTGTTGATCATTGCTACCGTAAATTTGGGCTGAAAGAAACCGTTATTTTCGCTGACCAGCTGATGTATACCGGGTTTAAATACGCTACGCGTGCCGGTGCATCGATTGGTATTGAAGACATGGAGATTCCAGACGACAAGGCCGTCATTATTGAGCAGGCTGATAATGAAGTGCGTGAGATCGAATCGCAATTCCGTTCTGGTCTGGTAACCAATGGTGAACGTTATAATAAGGTCATCGATATCTGGTCGCGTACCAATGAAATGGTGGCCAAGTCGATGATGAGCAAAATCGCGACCGAAGAAGTGGTTGATCGTGCTGGAAATACAACGCGTCAGGAATCATTTAACCCCATCTTTATGATGGCTGACTCCGGGGCGAGGGGTTCTGCGGCCCAGATTCGCCAGCTCGCTGGTATGCGGGGATTGATGGCGGCTCCGGACGGCTCCATTATTGAGACGCCGATTACAGCGAACTTCCGAGAGGGACTGAACGTATTCCAGTACTTCATCTCGACTCACGGTGCCCGTAAAGGTTTGGCCGATACTGCACTAAAAACAGCGAACTCGGGTTATCTGACACGTCGTCTGGTGGATGTCGCTCAGGATGTGGTGATAACCCAGGATGATTGCGGTACCGAAAATGGCATTCTCATGCAGCCTCTTATTGAGGGCGGCGATATTGTTGAACCCTTGCACGAAAGGGTATTGGGGCGTGTGGTTGCTACTGATGTTTACATCCCCAATCAGGAAGACGCGGTTGTAACCGCCGGGACTTTACTGGATGAGGACTGGGTAGAAAAGCTTGAGAAGCTTGGCGTCGATCAAATTCTGGTTCGCTCACCCATTACCTGTGAAACCCGTTTTGGTTTGTGTGCCAAATGTTATGGGCGCGATCTGGCGCGTGGTCACCTGGTGAACACCGGGGAAGCCGTGGGTATTATCGCCGCGCAATCCATCGGTGAGCCCGGTACTCAGTTAACCATGCGTACTTTCCATATCGGGGGTGCGGCATCCAGGGCAACGGCTGCCAATAATATTCAGATTAAGAATAAAGGGGTTATTCGTCTGCATAACATTAAGACGGTTACTCACGAAAATGGCAACCTGGTCGCTGTATCGCGTTCCGGAGAGGTGTCGATTGTCGATGACTTTGGCCGTGAGCGTGAGCGCTATAAATTACCTTATGGTTCTGTACTCACTGTTCATGACAACATGGCAGTAGAGGCCGGTCAGGTTATTGCCAGCTGGGATCCGCATACTCACCCGGTTATTTCCGAAGTAAGCGGTAAGCTGAAATTCATTGACTTAATCGAAGGCATGACCATGAATCGTCAGACCGACGAAATAACGGGTCTGAGTAACATTGTAGTAATTGATGCCAAGCAACGAAGTTCTGCTGGTCGTGACATGCGTCCTATGGTTAAGCTTGTGTCTGATGACGGTGAAGACATCTATCTGGCAGGAACCAACGTCCCCGCTCAGTATTATCTTCCTGTCGATGCAATCATTAACTTTGAAGACGGCAATAGTGTGGGTGTGGGTGATGTTATCGCCCGTATTCCTCAGGAGCGTTCCAAGACGCGTGATATTACCGGGGGTCTTCCGCGTGTGGCTGATTTGTTTGAAGCCAGAAAACCTAAAGATGCTGCGGTGATGGCTGAAACATCAGGACTGGTTAACTTTGGTAAAGAAACCAAAGGTAAACGTCGACTGATTATTACGGCTTCAGAAAATCAGTTCCATGAAGAATTAATACCAAAATGGCGTCATATTTCGGTGTTTGAGGGTGAGCATGTTGAGCGTGGTGAAGTGATCGCAGAAGGTCCGCTTAATCCGCACGATATACTGCGTTTGCTTGGTGTCGGGGCGCTGGCCAATTACATCGTTAACGAAGTTCAGGATGTTTACCGCCTGCAGGGGGTAAAGATCAACGACAAGCATATCGAAACCATTGTTCGACAAATGCTTCGTAAACGAGTAATTACGTTTGCCGGTGATTCGAAATTCCTGGTAGGCGAGCATGTTGAAGAAAGCGTGATGCTGCATGAAAACGACAAACTGGTTGCTGAAGGCAAACAGCCTGCCCATGGTACCCCCATATTGCTGGGTATTACCAAGGCTTCTCTGGCGACAGAATCGTTTATTTCAGCGGCGTCATTCCAGGAAACCACAAGGGTACTTACTGAAGCGGCTGTTAGCGGCAAGGTCGATGATCTTCGTGGTTTGAAAGAGAATGTGATGGTCGGTCGACTGATTCCTGCGGGAACAGGCTATGCCTATCACCAGGGCCGCAAGGCAAGACGTGCCAGAGCTGCAAGTACTGAGCATACCGCACATACCGTCACTGCAAGTGATGTTGAGCATGCATTAAGTGAAGCGTTGAACGCAGACAATCATGATGATTAGCTGGGATTGATATAACTCCGGCAGGTTTAACTTGACAAATCTGCCGGAGCTATATAGAATCCGGCCTCCTTATGCATTCAAAATATAGACAAGAGATAAAGTTCGGAGTTAACAATAAATGGCTACTATTAATCAGTTAGTAAGAAAGCCTCGCAGAGACATCGAAGAGAAAAGTAAGGTCCCTGCTTTGCAATCCTGTCCACAACGACGAGGTGTATGTACTCGTGTATATACTACAACCCCTAAAAAGCCAAACTCAGCTATGCGTAAGGTAGCACGTGTGCGCTTGACCAATGGTTATGAAGTATCTTCCTACATCGGTGGCGAAGGCCATAACCTGCAGGAACACTCTGTTGTATTAATTCGCGGCGGTAGGGTAAAAGACTTGCCTGGTGTGCGCTATCATACCGTTCGCGGAAGTCTGGATACCTCTGGTGTCAACGATCGTAAACAAGGTCGTTCAAAATACGGTACCAAGAAACCGAAAGACAAGAAATAATCTGATTGTAGGAAATTGAAATGCCAAGAAGAAGAGAAGTACCCAAACGCGAAATTTTGCCTGATCCAAAGCATCATAGCGAACTTTTAGCCAAATTTATTAACGTCCTGATGGTAAGCGGTAAAAAATCAACTGCCGAAAAGATTACCTATGGCGCCCTTGATCTCTTGAATGAGCGCATTAAAAAAAGCAAAAAGAACGACGAAGACAGCGAGTCTGGTTCATCCAGTGCTGGTTCCGCTAATGTTCTTCATTACTTCGAGCAGGCCCTTGATAACGTAAGACCCAGTGTGGAAGTGCGCTCAAGACGAGTCGGCGGTGCGACCTACCAGGTTCCTGTTGAAGTTCGTATGGATAGAAGCATTGCGCTTGGCATGCGCTGGATAGTCCAGGCTGCCCGTTCACGCGGCGAAAAGGGAATGATGTTACGGTTGGCAGGCGAATTAATCGATGCATTCGAAAGCAAGGGTTCTGCTGTGAAAAAACGTGAAGACACTCATAAAATGGCCAAAGCTAACCAGGCTTTCGCACATTTTAGATGGAATTAACAGAGAGGTTACGTCGTGTCTACTCCGTTAGAACTATACAGAAACATCGGTATTGCCGCCCACGTGGATGCTGGTAAGACAACAACCACCGAGCGTGTTCTGTATTACACCGGTATGTCACATAAAATTGGCGAAGTGCATGATGGCGCTGCAACCATGGACTGGATGGTTCAGGAGCAGGAACGCGGAATCACGATTACCTCTGCAGCTACGACGTGTTACTGGGCTGGAATGGACAAGCAATATGCTCGCCATCGTATTAATATTATTGATACGCCAGGGCACGTTGATTTTATGATTGAGGTGGAGCGTTCGTTACGCGTTCTCGATGGGGCTGTGGTGGTGTTTGATGCCGTGTCTGGAGTTGAACCGCAATCTGAAACCGTATGGCGTCAGGCTGACAAATACGGTGTTCCACGCGTTGTGTTTGTCAATAAAATGGACCGTATGGGTGCAAACTTCTTGCGCGTAGTCAGTCAAATTAAACAACGCCTGGGTTCAAATCCTGTTGTCGTTCAAATGCCAATTGGTGCTGAAGAAGCCTTTGTTGGTGTGGTTGACTTAATTAAAATGAAGGCCATTCATTGGGATGAAGAAAACAAAGGCATGTCTTTTGAATACAAGCCAATTCCGGACACTATGCTTGCCCAATGTGAGGAATACCGCGGCTTAATCATCGAAGCCGCTGCCGAAGCATCTGAAGAGCTAATGGAGAAATACCTGGAAGGCGCCGAGTTCACGGAAGAGGAAATCAAAAAAGCATTGAGACAACGGACCATTGCCAATAAGATGGTACCTGTCTTCTGTGGTTCAGCCTTTAAAAATAAAGGGGTTCAGGCTGTATTGGATGGCGTTGTTGACTATCTGCCTTCACCGATAGACATTCCGGCTATTAAAGGACACGACGAGCATGGCGAAGAGATTCGACGTAGAGCATCGTATGACGAACCGTTCTCTGCGTTGGCATTTAAAATTGCTACGGACCCTTTTGTTGGGACATTGACCTATTTTCGAACTTATTCAGGTGTGCTTAAAAGCGGTGACACGATATACAACTCGGTTAAAGGTAAAAAAGAGCGTATTGGCCGTCTCCTTCAAATGCATGCCAACTCCCGTGAAGAAATCAAAGAAGTTCGCGCGGGTGATATTGCTGCAGCAGTTGGCTTAAAAACCGTAACTACGGGTGATACCCTTTGTGATTCTGATTCAGTGGTTATTCTTGAAAGAATGGACTTTCCTGATCCAGTGATTGCGGTTGCCGTAGAACCAAAAACCAAAGCTGACCAGGAAAAGATGTCGATTGCGCTAGGTAAGCTGGCTCAGGAAGACCCCTCATTCCGTGTTCATACTGATGAAGAGTCAGGACAAACAATTATTCAGGGAATGGGTGAGTTACATCTTGAGATTATTGTGGATCGCATGAAGCGTGAATTTAACGTGGAAGCGAATGTTGGGAAGCCACAGGTTGCCTACCGCGAAACGATTAAAGCCTCTGTTGAACAGGAAGGTAAATTCGTTCGCCAATCAGGCGGCCGTGGTCAGTATGGACATGTATGGCTTAAAATTGAGCCAAACGAGGCAGGGGCAGGGTACGAGTTTGTCAATGCCATTGTCGGTGGTGTGATTCCCAAAGAATACATTCCGGCAGTTGACAAGGGTATCCAGGAACAGATGCAAAATGGTGTTATTGCAGGGTATCCAGTAGTCGATGTTAAAGTGACTCTGTTTGATGGATCTTTCCACGAAGTGGATTCCAGTGAGATGGCATTTAAAATTGCTGGTTCTCAGTGTTTCAAACAAGGAGCCGCAAAAGCGAAACCTGTTCTGCTTGAACCGATTATGAGTGTCGAGGTCGTTACACCTGAAGATTACATGGGTGATGTGATGGGTGATCTCAACAGACGTCGTGGGTTGGTTCAGGGTATGGAAGACTCTCCTGCAGGAAAAGTCATCCGAGCGGAAGTGCCTTTGGCTGAAATGTTTGGATATGCAACCGATGTACGTTCGGCAACACAGGGTAGAGCAACCTACTCCATGGAGTTTTCACGCTATGCAGAAGCTCCTAATAACATTGCTGAAGCGATCATCAAGAAACAATAAAAGTTAAAGTTAACGAGGTATAGAGAAATGGCGAAGGAAAAGTTTGAGCGTAAGAAGCCACACGTAAACGTTGGAACGATTGGTCACGTAGACCATGGAAAGACAACGCTGACGGCAGCGATTACAACGATTATGGCAGGCCTGCATGGCGGCACGGCAAAAGCATACGACCAGATCGATGCTGCACCGGAAGAAAGAGAGCGAGGGATTACGATATCTACGGCGCACGTAGAATATGAATCCACGAACCGACACTATGCCCACGTTGACTGCCCAGGACACGCGGATTATGTGAAGAACATGATTACGGGTGCTGCTCAGATGGATGGAGCGATACTGGTGGTTTCCGCTGCGGATGGTCCGATGCCTCAAACACGCGAACACATTCTGTTGTCTCGTCAGGTTGGTGTACCGTACATTGTTGTGTTCATGAACAAAGCCGACATGGTTGACGATCCTGAGTTATTAGAGCTGGTTGAGATGGAAGTGCGCGACCTTCTGAGCAGTTATGAATTCCCCGGTGATGATATTCCTATTGTTGTTGGTTCTGCATTAAAAGCATTAGAAGGCGATACCAGCGAGATTGGAGTGCCAGCGATTGTTAAACTGGTTGAGACAATGGACTCCTACATTCCCGAGCCTGTGCGTAACATTGACAAGCCGTTCCTGTTGCCGATTGAAGACGTATTCTCTATTTCTGGTCGCGGTACAGTAGTGACTGGACGTGTAGAGAGCGGTATTGTTAAAGTCGGTGAAGAAGTTGAAATTGTGGGTATTCGTGATACTCAGAAGACAACGTGCACTGGCGTTGAGATGTTCCGTAAGTTGCTTGACGAAGGGCGAGCAGGCGACAACGTGGGCGTGCTGTTACGTGGTACGAAGCGTGATGAAGTGGAGCGTGGTCAGGTGCTGGCGAAGCCAGGCACGATCAAGCCGCACACCAAGTTTGAAGCAGAAGTTTACGTTCTGTCAAAAGATGAAGGTGGTCGCCATACGCCATTTTTCAACGGCTATCGTCCACAGTTCTATTTCCGAACAACTGACGTAACCGGTTCCTGTGATCTGCCGCAAGGTGTTGAGATGGTTATGCCTGGAGACAACGTCCAGATGACCGTAAATCTTCATTCACCCATCGCGATGGACGAAGGTCTGCGTTTCGCGATTCGTGAAGGTGGCCGTACCGTAGGTGCGGGTGTTGTTGCTAAAATCATCGAGTGAGTAAAATGAGTAACCAACAAAATATCAAGATTCGTCTGAAATCATTTGATCATCGCTTGATTGATTCGTCAACTCGCGAAATCGTAGAAACAGCAAAACGTACTGGCGCACAAATCCGTGGGCCAATACCTTTGCCAATTAAGAAAGAGAAATTTACTGTATTGATTTCACCGCATGTTAACAAAGATGCGCGTGATCAATACGAATTACGTACCCATAAACGCCTTGTTGTCATTGTACATCCCACTGAGAAGACGGTTGATGCGCTAATGAAGCTTGATTTGGCTGCCGGGGTTGACGTTCAGATTAGCCTGGATGATGAATAATCCGGGCCAGGGATATTAACGAGGTGTTACAATGACTAATGGGTTAGTAGGCCGAAAAGTAGGCATGACACGAATTTTTACAGATGAAGGTGTATCTGTACCTGTTTCTGTAGTTGAGGTATTGCCTAACCGTATTTCTCAACTTAAAACGCTTGAGACTGATGGTTACACAGCAATTCAAATTACTGCTGGAACAAAAAAGGCAAGCCATGTAAGCAAGCCTTTAACTGGCCATTTTGCCAAAGCGCAAATTGAAGCTGGTGACATGATGTGTGAATTTCCAGTTGAAGCATTAGATGGTTACAGTGTGGGGCAAACCCTGTCTGTTGCTGATGTTTTTACTGCCGGACAATATGTTGATGTATCCGGGATTACCAAAGGTAAGGGTTTCGCCGGTGGTGTAAAACGCCATAATTTCCGTACTCAGGATGCTACGCACGGTAACTCCCGATCTCACCGTGTTCTAGGTTCTATTGGTCAAAACCAGACACCTGGACGCGTGTTCAAAGGTAAGAAAATGGCAGGCCACTTGGGTAATGTGCGTTGCACGACTCAAAGCCTGGAGTTGGTTCGTGTTGATAGTGACCGTAATCTTCTTTTGATTAAGGGTGCCATTCCCGGATGCCCTGGTGCACGAATTGAAGTAAGGCCCGCGGTTAAGAAGCAAGTAAGGGGCAAATAATGGAACTTAAGACAAAAGATACAAACACTGCTCTTAGCGTAAGTGATGATGTTTTTGATTATCGTTACAATGAAGGCTTGATTCATCAAGCGGTTGTTACATTCATGAACAACGCGCGCAGCGGTAACAGCGCCCAAAAAACACGTTCTGAAGTAAGAGGTGGTGGCAAAAAGCCATGGCGTCAAAAAGGAACGGGGCGTGCTAGAGCAGGTACGATTCGTAGTCCAATCTGGCGTTCTGGTGGTGTCACGTTTGCATCAAAGAAACGAGATTATTCGCAAAAACTTAACAAAAAAATGTACAAACGTGCTTTGCGTAGTATAATCTCCGAACTTCACCGAACAGACAGTCTGGTTGTAGTTAGCGATTTTGAGTGTAAAACGCATAAGACCAAAGATTTTCTGTCTAAAATGAAGGACTTGAATTTATCCAATGCATTAATTGTGATGAATGAAGTGGGTGAGCATGAATATTTGGCTTCTCGCAATCTGCATCAATATGATATTTGCGACGTTAACACGGTTGATCCGGTTAGCCTGCTGCGATTCGAGAAAGTATTAATGACTGGCGATGCAGTGAAGAGTTTAGAGGAGTTGTTACAATGAATGCAGAGCGCTTATTAATGGTTCTCAAAGAACCACACACCTCTGAAAAAGCAACTGTAATGGCTGACAAGTTCAAGCAATTCACGTTTAAAGTTTTAAAGACTGCGACCAAACAGGAAATTAAACAGGCTGTCGAGCAAATGTTTAAAGTCAAGGTTAAAAGCGTGACAGTCATGAACGTTAAAGGCAAAAACAAGCGCTTCAAGCAGTTAAGTGGCAAGCGAAACGATTGGAAAAAAGCATTTGTAGCATTACATGAAGGTCATGATATTGACTTTACAGTGACAGAATAAGGCAGATTAAGATGGCATTATTAAAATCGAAACCAACATCACCAGGAAAACGCGGTGAATTACGGGTTGTCCACCATCATATCCATAAGGGTCAACCCCATTCTGCTCTGGTTGAAAAATTAAACAAAACGGGTGGTCGAAATAACCAGGGCCGTATTACTGTCCGCCACATTGGTGGAGGTGTGCGTGCCAAGTACCGTATTATTGATTTTAAACGCAATAAAGACGGCATTGAAGCCCGTGTTGAACGTATTGAGTATGATCCCAACCGTTCAGCATTAATTGCCCTTATCGTCTATAAAGACGGTGAACGTCGTTATATCATTGCTCCAGCAGGTCTGGAAGCAGGCCAAACGATTGTGAGTGGTGAAGACTCGCCGATCAGCACAGGAAACTGTTTGCCGCTGCGTAATATCCCTGTTGGTACCACAATTCATTGCGTGGAAATGAAGCCGGGTAAAGGCGCGCAACTGTTAAGAAGTGCTGGATGCAGCGGTCAAATCGTTGCTAAAGAAGGGGCTTATGCCACTTTAAAACTTCGTTCAGGTGAAATGCGTAAAGTATTGACCGCCTGCAGAGCTGTCATTGGTGAAGTAAGCAACAGCGAGCACAGCTTAAGATCTTTAGGTAAAGCAGGTGCAAAACGTTGGCGTGGTATTCGACCCACTGTACGTGGTGTGGCCATGAACCCGGTTGATCACCCACATGGTGGTGGTGAGGGTAGAACTTCAGGTGGTAGACATCCGGTTACTCCATGGGGTGTACCTACCAAAGGCTATAAAACCCGTAGTAACAAGCGCACTGACCGTTTCATCGTCAGAGGTCGCAAGAAGAAATAATTAGTTAAGAGGATATCACAGTGCCACGTTCTATTAGAAAAGGTCCCTTCGTTGATGGTCATCTGTTAGCAAAAGTTGAAGCGGCTATTGCGTCAAAATCAAAAAAACCAATTAAGACCTGGTCAAGACGTTCAACAATAACACCTGAGATGATTGATCTGACATTGGCTGTTCATAATGGTAAGGATCACGTTCCTGTGTTCATTACTGACAATATGGTCGGTCATAAATTAGGTGAGTTTGCTATGACTCGTACATTCAAAGGCCACTCTGGCGACAGAAAAGCCAAAGGTAAGTAAGAGGCAATGATGGAAGTTACAGCTAAATTAAGAAATGCACCATTGTCTGCCCAAAAAGGCAGATTGGTTGCAAACATGATTCGCAAAATGGATGTCTCAGGAGCGTTAGACGTGTTACGTTTTACTCCTAAAAAAGGCGCCCAGTTAATGCTGAAATTGTTGGAGTCTGCTATTGCGAATGCGGAAAACAACAACGGTGCTGATATTGACGAATTAAAAGTAGGTATGATTTGTGTCGATGAAGCGATGACATTAAAGCGCATTAGCCCAAGAGCAAAGGGTCGTGCCAATCGCATCTGCAAACGTACATGCCATATCACTATAAAAGTGTCTGACGAGGAATAGCAATGGGACAGAAAGTAAACCCTATAGGTATCCGTTTAGGTATTATTAGAGACTGGAATTCCAAGTGGTATGCCAGTAGAGATTATGGCCGATTGCTTAATCAGGATATTAACTTAAGAAAAGATCTTAAGAAAAAATTAATGGCTGCAGCCGTTAGCCGTATTCAGATTGAGCGCCCGGCTAATAATGCAGTTGTTACTATTCATACTGCTCGCCCTGGCGTTATTATCGGCAAGAAAGGCGGTGGTATTGAATCTCTGCGCGGCGATATAGCCAAACAACTGGGTGTACCTGTTCATTTGAACATTGAAGAAGTACGTAAGCCTGAGCTGGATTCAACGCTCGTAGCCGAAGGCATTGCTCAGCAGTTGGAGCAACGCGTCATGTTCAGAAGAGCAATGAAGCGTGCAGTCACTTCAGCAATGAAGGCAGGCGCTAAAGGTATCAAGATTTGCGTAAGTGGTCGTCTCGGTGGTGCTGAGATTGCCCGAAGTGAGTGGTATCGTGAAGGCCGTGTGCCATTGCATACATTCCGTGCAGATGTTGATTACGGAACTGCAGAAGCCAAGACAACTTATGGCATCATCGGTGTTAAAGTCTGGATTTTCAAAGGCGAAATTCTGCCCCAAAAGAATCGTAATGCTGAAAGCAGTAAATGAGTGAGGATTTTTAATCATGCTACAGCCTAAACGTACAAAATATCGTAAACAAATGAAAGGCCGCAACCGCGGACTTGCCCAACGCGGCAGTAAAGTAAGCTTTGGGGAATTTGGTTTGAAAGCACTTGAGCGTGGCCGTTTGACTGCGCGACAGATTGAGGCTGCTCGTCGAGCCATGACCCGCCATATTAAGCGTGGTGGTAAAATCTGGATTCGTGTATTTCCTGACAAGCCAATTACTCAAAAGCCTCTCGAAGTCCGACAGGGTAAGGGTAAAGGTAATGTTGAATACTGGGTTGCCCAGGTTCAACCCGGTAAAGTGTTGTTTGAAATGGAAGGCGTTACCAGAGAATTGGCTATGGAAGCGTTTAATCTTGCTAAAGCCAAACTACCTTTCAAGGTTATATTTGAAGAAAGAACGGTGATGTAATGAAAAAGATTGAAGAGCTTAGAAATTTATCATCTGACGAACTGAACGCCGAATTATTAACTCTGCGCAAAAAACAGTTTGAACTGCGTATGAAGAAGGCAAATGGTTCTTTAGATAAGACCCATCTTGTTTCTCAAGTCAGAAGAGCGGTGGCGAGAGTTAAAACCATTATGACAGAAAAGGTTGGAAAGAGTGATGTCAAATAGTGAATCAAACGCAAGAACAATAGTTGGTAAAATTGTTAGCAATAAAATGCAAAAAACTATTGTTGTCATGGTAGAAAGGACTGTAAAGCATCCGAAATACGGAAAAATTATGAAGCGCAGAACAAAGCTGCACGCTCATGATGAACAGCAAGTTGGACAAATTGGTAATACCGTAAGAATACGCGAATCTAGACCCCTCTCTAAAACAAAAAGTTGGGTTTTAGTCGAAGTTATTTCTTAATTTCACTTGATCACTTTTAAAATTCCAGAAGGGCTGATATAATCAGCAACCTTTTTCTGGTCGAAATTTAGAGCTGGAGATAAGAATGATACAAATGCAGACTGTGCTTGATGTTGCAGACAACAGCGGCGCACGCAAAGTGATGTGTATCAAGGTGCTTGGTGGTTCACACAGACGCTATGCTCGTGTCGGTGATGTTATTAAAGTAAGCATTAAAGATGCAATTCCACGTAGTAAAGTAAAAAAGGGTGCGGTAATGAAGGCCGTAGTCGTGAGAACCAGTCAAGGTGTTCGTCGTGATGATGGTTCGCTCATCCGTTTTGATGGTAACGCAGCTGTATTGCTGAATAACCAGGACGAGCCTATTGGAACACGTATATTTGGCCCGGTTACTCGTGAGCTTAGAGAACGATTTATGAAAATCATCTCTTTAGCTGCAGAAGTTTTGTAAGAAGGATTAGATATGAAGCGTATTAGATCAGGTGATACTGTCATTGTTATCGCCGGAAAAAGTAAAGGCCATGTCGGTAAAGTCAAACGTGTTAGTGATAAAGGTATCGTTGTTGAAGGAGCGAACCTGATCAAGAAACATGTTAAGCCTAATCCTCAAATTAACCAAAAGGGCGGTATTGTTTCGCTGGAGGCTGCTTTAGATGTATCTAACGTGGCAATGTATAACCCAGTATCCAAAAAAGCTGACAAAGTTGGTTTTAAATTTATTGAAAAAGATGGCAATAACATCAAAGTAAGATACTTTAAATCCAATAACGAAGTTATTGATTTGGTCTAATTAGGTGGCTGAAATGGCAAGACTTGAAGAGTTATATAAAGATAGAATAGTCGAAGTAATGATGAAAAAGTTCGGCTATAAAAGTGTAATGGAAGTTCCCAAGATTACTAAAATTACATTGAATATGGGTGTCGGCGAAGCGGTTGGTGATAAAAAAGTCATGGAACACGCTGTGAAAGACATGACCCTTATTTCAGGCCAAAAACCAGTTGTGACCAAGGCAAGAAAATCAATTGCCGGATTCAAAATTCGTGAAGGTTGGCCAATTGGCTGTAAAGTGACTCTGCGCCGTAAGCGCATGTATGAGTTCCTGGACAGACTGATTACTATTACCTTGCCCCGTGTAAGAGACTTCCGTGGTTTGAACCCCAAGTCCTTCGATGGTACTGGTAATTACAGTATGGGTATTCATGAGCAAATCGTTTTTCCTGAAATTGACTACGATAAGACTGATGGTATTCGCGGTTTGGACATTTGTATTACTACAAGTGCAAAAACCAATGAAGAAGCAAAGGCTTTACTAGAAGCATTCAATTTGCCTTTGAAAGACAGAGACAAACACTAAGAAGGGTATTATTGTGGCTAGAAAATCGAAGCTCGAAAAAACTAAAAACTTGGAAGCATTAATAGAAAAATACGCAGAGCGCAGAAAAGAATTAAAAGTTTTAATTAAATCTTCTCAGGATTTTGATGCAATTATGGATGCTCAGGCAAAATTAGCCAAGCTGCCATTAAATTCAAATCCTGTCAGACACACTACACGTTGCCAGCAATGTGGTCGACCTCATGCCGTTTATCGTAAGTTTGGTTTATGCAGAATTTGCTTAAGACAGGAACTCATGACTGGCAATGTCACAGGCGGCCGCAAGTCCAGCTGGTAATTTTTATTCTATGGAGAACAACTGTGAGTATGCATGATCCAGTAGCTGATATGTTGACACGAATTCGCAATGGTCAACAAGCTAAACATCAGAGTGTCTCTTTAATTTCATCCAAATTGAAAGAAGAGATTGCTCGAGTATTAAAAGAAGAAGGTTATATTCTTGACTATTCTGTTGAGCCTTTGGCGAATAATCTGAAGTCCATGACCATTAATCTTAAATACTACCATGGACGTCCGGTTATTGAGCGTATTTTACGTATCAGCAGACCTGGTTTAAGAGTATATAAATCATCTAAAGATTTACGATCAGTCTCTGGTTTCGGTGTGGCTATCCTGTCTACCTCAAAAGGCGTCATGACTCACAAGGCGGCCAAAACGAATGGGGTTGGCGGCGAAGTGCTCTGTGAAGTAGCCTAATAGTTGCGAGGAAAATTATGTCTAGAGTAGCAAAAGCCCCAGTCCGACTGCCTGCCAATGTTCAGCTTCAGGTGGCTAAAGACCAATTAACAGTTAAAGGTCCTAAAGGGGAACTTACACAACATTTAAATAAGCATGTCAGTGTGGCTCCAAGTGATGATGATGCCAATCTGATACTCTTTAAACCCGCCTCGAATGATCCGAATGGATGGGCCCAGGCTGGGACAACCAGAGCATTGGTTAATAATATGGTGAAGGGTGTCACGACTGGTTTTGATGTGACACTTGAACTTGTTGGTGTTGGATACCGTGCCCAGGCGGCAGGAAAATCATTAACATTGTCTTTAGGTTTTTCCCACCCAGTAGAATACGCTTTGCCTGCTGGTGTTACGGCCGAAACCCCAAACAATACGACAATCATTTTACGTGGTATTGATAAGCAATTGTTAGGTCAGGCAGCTTCTGAGATCAGAGCCTTCAGACCGCCAGAGCCTTACAAGGGTAAGGGCGTTAAATTTGCTGGCGAACAGATTGCTCGTAAAGAAGCCAAGAAGAAATAAGGTTTAGATCATGAAAAAGCAGGTTGCACGTATTAGACGTGGTTTAAAAGCGAAAGCAGTGTTGAAAAGCTCTAATCGTCCACGATTAGTTGTTTATCGCAGTGCGTCCCATATTTACTCTCAAATTGTTGTTCGCAGCGAAAAAGGTGATGTCACTCTGGTGTCTGCTTCAACAGTGGATAAAGAGTTAAAATCTTCCCTGTCTGGAACGAAAGTTGAACAGGCACAGCAAGTTGGTAAATTGCTTGGTGAGCGTGCTAAGGCGAAACAAATCGTTGACGTTTCATTCGACCGTGCCGGATATAAATATCATGGCCGTGTTAAGGCATTGGCCAACGGCGCCCGCGAAGCTGGTTTGAATTTTTAAGGAACGGTTATGGCATTTGTTGAAGATCAAAAAATGAGTGATGGATACCAAGAAAAGTTAGTATCGGTTACTCGTACAGCAAAAGTAGTGAAAGGTGGACGTGTATTTGGTTTTGCTGTTCTTGTTGTTATTGGCGATGGCAAAGGAAAGGTCGGGTATGGACGTGGTAAAGCGCGTGAAGTTCCTATTGCTATCCAAAAAGCGATGGAGCAAGCCAGAAAGAACATGACTTACATTCCCTTGGCAGGAAAAACCATTCATCACGAAATTACCTGGAGCTATGGCGCATCGAAAGTATTCATGAAGCCTGCAAGTGAAGGTACCGGTATTATTGCTGGTGGTGCAATGCGTGCAGTATTGGAAGTTCTGGGTGTACAAAATATTTCTGCAAAGAGCATTGGTTCGACTAACCCAAGCAATATTGTTCGAGCAACGATTGGTGCTTTGACTCATATCGGTACGCCAGATTATGTGGCCGCCAAACGCGGTAAAACTGTTGAAGAGATAATGGCAGACTAATCATGAGCAAAAGTAAAAATTTAAAAATCACCTTAGTCAAAAGTACTATCGGTAGAAAGCCTAAACATATCGCTATAGTCAAGCAATTAGGCCTTGGAAAGTTAAACAGCAGTGTCGTTCATAAAGACATTCCTGCTATTCGCGGTCTTATTAATGCAGTTAACTATATGTTGCAAGTTGAGGAATGTGCATAATGAATTTAAATACACTTTCTCCTGATCCAGGTTCCAGACCATCTAAACGTCGTCTTGGTCGTGGTATTGGATCCGGTCTGGGTAAAACCAGTGGTAAAGGCCATAAAGGGCAAAAAGCTCGCGCTGGCGGATTCCATAAGATTAATTTTGAAGGCGGTCAAATGCCAATTCAGAGACGATTACCCAAGATGGGTTTCAAGTCTCGAATTGCGAAAACGGTCGACGAAGTAACTTTGTCAGAGTTGGCTGGTATTAAATCAGAAGTGATTGATATCGAAGTCTTGCGCGCAGCTGGATTAATCAGCCGTGCAATTCAAAGCGTTAAAATCATTCATTCTGGTGAAATCACTGTCCCTGTCAAATTAAAAGGATTGCGTGTTACGAAAGGTGCTCGCAGTGCAATTGAGCAGGCTGGCGGAAGCATAGAAGAGTGACTATGAATAATGCGAGGCAAATAGCTGGCCAATCCAGGGGTGGATTGGCTGAATTGAAGGCTAGATTAACTTTTGTGGTTTTAGCAATCCTCGTTTATCGGTTAGGGGCTCATATTCCGGTCCCTGGTCTGGATCCACAAAAGCTGGCAAATTTCTTTGGTGAGCAACAGAATACCATTTTTGGTTTATTCAACATGTTCTCGGGCGGTGCATTATCCCGTGTGACAGTGTTCGCGATTGGAATTATGCCTTATATCTCCGCATCAATTATCATTCAGCTCTTTTCAGTTGTTTCACCTAAGTTGGAACAATTAAAAAAAGAGGGTGAAACTGGTCGTCGCAAGATTAATCAATACACACGTTACTTGACGTTGTTGCTGGCAATTTTCCAGTCATTAGGTATGTCTCGATGGTTGGCTGGTCAGCATATTGCACTTAACCCTGATTTCTTTTTCTATTTTACCTCTGTTGTGACGTTAGTCACAGGAACCATGTTTCTCATGTGGTTGGGAGAGCAAATTACTGAGAAGGGGGTCGGAAACGGTATCTCATTAATTATTTTCTCAGGTATCGTATCCAGCATGCCCAATGCCATTGCCTCGGTGTTTCAGCAAGTGCGTGAAGGGCAGATGCAGGGATTGTCATTGGTTCTGATTGGTATTATTGTCGTCGTGGTTACCGGCTTTGTAGTGTTCATGGAGCGAGCGCAGCGTCGTATTCGTGTTAATTATGCACAGCGTACGCATGGCCGCAAAGTTTATGCTGCACAGACCAGTCACTTGCCGCTGAAGATTAATATGTCAGGAGTTATTCCGCCGATTTTTGCTTCCAGTATTATTTTACTGCCCGCAACGTTAGCTCAGTTTTTCTCTAAAACCAAAGGGATGAGTTGGCTTGCTGATGTAGGAATGGCTTTATCACCTGGTCAACCGCTGTATTTAATTGTGTACGCGATTGCGATCATTGGCTTTGCATTTTTCTATGCAGCGTTGGTCTTCAATCCAAAGGATACAGCTGAAAATTTGAAAAAATCCGGCGCCTATATTCCCGGCATACGGCCTGGTGAACAAACGACCCGATACATTGATTCCGTGATGACTCGACTGACTTTAATCGGAGCTATCTATCTGGTACTGGTTTGCTTATTGCCACAAATTTTGATGTATACCTGGCATGTGCCTTTTTATTTTGGCGGAACTTCACTTTTAATCATCGTCGTTGTAATTATGGATTTTGTTGCGCAAGTACAAGCCCATTTGATGACACAGCAATATGATTCATTGATGAAAAAGGCCAATTTTAAAGGGACTAAGTTGCCCGGTCTTTTATGATTATTATCGGAGTTATTAATGAAAGTTAGAGCATCAGTTAAACGAATTTGCCGTAACTGTAAAATTATTAAGCGTAGCGGAACTATACGAGTTATTTGTAAAGACGCAAGGCATAAGCAAAAGCAAGGTTAAATTCCTGCTTGATTTTGGATCAATAAAATAGTATTCTTCTGTCCCTTTCTGGCAGAACAAAATAACGTTCGGAGAGATTTTAATGGCTCGTATTGCAGGTGTGAATATACCGGATCACAAACACATAGTGATTGCACTTACGTCGATTTACGGAATTGGCAAAACCACATCAAAAAAATTGTGTGAGGCGGTTGGCATTGACACCGCAACCAAAGTTTCGCAACTGTCTGAAGAAAAGCTGGAAGCGTTGCGTACTGAAATTGCCAAGATGACTGTTGAAGGTGATTTGCGTCGTGTTGTTACAATGAATATCAAGCGTCTTATGGACCTGGGTTGTTACCGCGGGTTGCGTCACCGCAGAGGCTTACCGCTACGGGGCCAACGTACGAAAACCAATGCTCGTACACGAAAAGGTCGCCGTAAAGGTACAAGTAATTAATTTAGGATAATAAGATGGCAAAGCAAAAGACTAGAAAAAAAGTTAAACGTGTCGTTTCTGATGGAATCGTACATGTTCACGCATCATTCAACAATACGATTGTTACGTTTACTGATCGTCAGGGTAATGCATTATGTTGGGCAACCTCCGGGGGTTCAGGCTTCCGTGGTTCAAGAAAAAGTACCCCTTATGCTGCTCAGGTTGCTACTGAAAGGGCTTCTGCGGTTGCAAAGGAATATGGTATGAAGTCTGTCGCAGTGTTCGTCCATGGACCTGGCCCCGGTCGTGAATCCACTATTCGCGAATTGATAGCGCAGGATTTCAAAATTGTTGAAATTACTGATGTGACAGGCATACCTCATAATGGATGCAAACCACCTAAAAAACGACGTGTTTAAGAGATTCAGGAGTAATTAATGGCTAGATATCTTGGTCCAAAGTGTAAGCTATCTCGTAGAGAAGGAACAGACCTCTATTTAAAAAGTGGCGTACGCGACCATAAATCAAAATGTAAATCTGAAAAATTGCCTGGTCAACACGGTGGTAATCGACCACGTTTAAGTGATTACGGTTTACAATTGCGTGAAAAACAAAAAATCCGCCGTTTGTATGGTGTGTTGGAAAAGCAATTCCGAAACTATTACAAAAAGGCAGCAAGTCAGAAAGGTGCGACAGGTGAAAACCTGATGGTTCTGCTGGAAAGCCGTCTTGATAACGTCGTTTATCGCATGGGATTTGCCAGTACTCGTGCTGAAGCTCGACAATTGGTCTCTCACAAGGCTATTCTGGTAAATGATGAGTTGGTTAATGTTCCTTCTTATCTGCTTAAAGCAGGTGACATCGTTTCTGTGCGTCAGAAGGCAAAAAGCCAGGGTCGTATTCAAGCGGCAGTTGCCTTGTCTGAGCAACGTGGTGCGTGCGATTGGTTAACTGTTGATAGCAGTGCTTTTAAGGGTACTTTTGCAACGGCACCCACATTAAATGACTTGTCTTCATCCTATAATGTTAATTTAGTTGTAGAACTTTACTCTAAGTAAGCTCGGAGACTAGCCGAATGTATACTGAAATAAATGAAATGCTGACGCCATCTGTACTGAAAGTACAATCAGAAACGCTTAATCATGCTCGTATCGTATTGGAGCCTCTTGAGCGTGGCTATGGCCACACGCTTGGAAATGCGTTGAGACGCATTCTCTTGTCCTCTATGCCGGGAAGCGCGATTACAGAAGTTTCTATCGATGGTGTATTACATGAATACAGCACTATTGAAGGCGTACAGGAGGATGTTGTCGATATTCTGTTAAACTTGAAGCAGGTTGCTATCAAGATGACCGTCGGACAGGAAGCGCACCTGACTCTGAGCAAACAAGGTCCGGGCGTCGTGACTGCAGGGGATATTGAATTAACCCACGGCATCGAAATTGTAAATCCTGATCTGGTTATTGCCCATTTGAATGAAAATGGCAAACTGAACATGACTCTGAAAGTGGAACGCGGTGTAGGCTTCCATTCCACTGATTCATTCATTCGTCATTTTGACGATGAAGCTGAGCATCGTTCTGTAGGTAAATTAAAAATTGATAATACGTTTTCGCCTGTTATCAAAGTCGCTTATTTTGTGGATAGCGCTCGCGTTGAAAATCGAACTGACCTGGATAAGTTAACGATCGATTTACAGACGAACGGTACTTTGGATCCTGAAGAAGCGATTCGCATCTCTGCTTCGATCCTGCAAAGGCAATTGCATGCTTTTGTGGACATGAAGTTTGAGGAGTCGCGTTCCGATAACAAAGAGCGTAATGATTTTGATCCAGTGTTATTAAGACCGGTAGATGATTTGGAATTGACGGTCCGTTCTGCTAATTGCTTGAAGGCAGAAAATATCTATTTTATCGGTGACCTGGTGCAAAAAACAGAAAATGAATTATTAAAAACACCCAATTTAGGAAAGAAATCCCTTACCGAAATTAAAGATGTTCTTGCATCACGATCTTTATCATTAGGGATGAAACTTGAGAATTGGCCGCCAGCTAACCTTGGCGATTAATAGTAGGAGTCTTAC
The DNA here is from genome assembly GCF_016864235.1 of Legionella sp. MW5194. Lineage (NCBI taxonomy): Bacteria > Pseudomonadati > Pseudomonadota > Gammaproteobacteria > Legionellales > Legionellaceae > Legionella > Legionella sp. MW5194. Next base: position 2,964,353 of record NZ_CP045732.1, on the reverse strand, counting down.
CCATGCGTCACCGTAACACAGGCCGTAGTTTTAGCCGTACAAGCAGTCACAGAAAAGCCATGTTCTCAAACATGTGCTGTTCTTTGATTGAGCATGAATTAATTAAAACTACATTGCCAAAAGCGAAAGAATTAAGAAAGTTCATTGAGCCATTGATTACTGTCAGCAAAAAGGATTCAGTTGCCAGTAGACGTCATGTATTTGATCGTCTTCGTTCAAAAAGTGCTGTGGGCAAGTTATTTACTACCTTGGGTCCGCGTTATGTTGAGCGTCCTGGTGGTTATGTACGTGTTTTAAAATGCGGCTTTCGACCGGGTGATAATGCACCTATGGCTATTATTGAGTTGGTTGATCGACCCGTTGAATCAGATTCCGATGAATAACTGATTTATTAGCTTATAAGACCCGCTTCGGCGGGTTTTTTTTATGACTTCTGTTTTCCCTTGTGTTCGGTGTCTATCGCCTATAGAGGTGAGGCCCAATCAATTAACTATGGGATACAACCTGAGTGCTATCCCTGTTGTTTTTGTTTGGGGATTAGGCCCGAGGGTCACCGAATGATTTCCCTCCTACAAGACATCAAATGGATTTGCCTTGGCGGCTTCTACCACCCTCACTTCTCCTGTGTTGCCCACGCAGGCGGGCACCCCAGGGGGAGAGGCTAAACCACTGCGACGGATAGACATCCAGTGCCGAGGTTCCGCGGCTAGAATGGATGCAGGTGCGCTTGCAACTCATCTTGGGCCTTCTCTAAACGATCCATTACTTTTGCGGCCGTTTTAGGTGGGATTTGAAAAAATTGCATCCAGATGGTCTTGGGTGATAAGGGATAATGGTAAGTGAAGAGTGTGTTTCTATCGCTTTCCGATAAGATCATCGACTTCCAGTATCGGATTGTGTGTTCTTTAAGGTAATCCTGTAATGTCATGCGAACGTTAAGGTAAGACTCTTTAAAATCTATGCCCTGCTTCATAATGGCGGTGATGCAGTCAATTTGCACAGTAAGCTCGCTGACTAAACGCTTAATCATGACGTGTTTAGCATCTTGAGCGCCGTACTCTTCTTCTATTGATTGGGCGATGGGTTGCAGAGCGGCAATCAATGATTGGATGGCGTGCTGAATACTGGTGGCCCTTTGTTCAAACAGACTTTTTATTTGTTGTTTATGTAAAGGGGCATCTGCTGTTCTAAGATAGGTTGTTGTCAACGTATCCATGCGCTTAAAGACATGGCGGGTTTTGTCGAATTTTTCGGTGTGATTAAGGAAATCCTCTGTTGTGTTGTTTAAGTAGGTTCTTGAGTAATGGTTTCTTAAATGGATGGGGTATTTGTGTGCAGGGTATACTTTGTTAGCCCAGGGATCACAGAAAAATGCATTTTTACCCCATGTCTCGGGTGAGTGGATCTGGCTTGCAGGATTACGGCCCACTACCAGAAAAGTATGATCTCCACCGCTTAGTGTAAAAACCTCAGCCCTGACATCAGGCTCATTCATTACCAGGTATTCCAGTGAGAGGAGTGACAATTCGAAACAGTTGCCCAAGGAGAATTTTTTGCAGAGTTCGGTCACTTTGTAGAAAATGTGTATGGAAAGGTCGGTCTCAAGATTATAAGGATCCTTAGCCAAAGAACATTCCCTCAGATCGGAAACCGCACTCTCCAAACTAACCCTTTGTTGGGATGTATAGGTGTTGTTAATGCCTTGTGTGGCTCCTTTCACGACAAAACGACGAGCATATTGGCATGCTTTTCGAGCGGCTAGATAATTGGCGGCACGATGCAGAGAATCAGGCATAATGACTACCCATGCCAATTTTTAAAGAAGGTAGGAATGATTGCCTAATGGTGGTCGGTATCCAATAATCACCAGGAAAAATTAATTGTTTGAATGCATTACTGCAGGGGACCATTCGTGCCTCATCTATTACAAAAAAATGACTTTTATGCTGGTTTTTTGGACTTGTCAATTCATTTGATTCAGGAATTGAAAGTGTGCGCCATCGGGCTTAATGGATCCTGCTCATGGATTAGAATCCAATACCGAAGAAGCAATTTCTGCCACTTGTAAAGCCAACTCAGGGTTGCTTCCATCCTCGAGGTGCCAGGCGGCAGACAACCCGGCGTATGCCAGAATCCATTTCAGCAAGCGAGTGGGCTCCAATTGAGACGCTTCGGCGACAACCCTAAGCTGATTTTGCAAACGGTTGGGGGTCGTGGCGGTTTGATGATCCGGATTACAAAAAAGATTCGCGTAATCAAACCCCCGCTCGCCAATCAGGCCTTTGGGATCAATGGCCAGCCAGCCGCGGTTACCAAAATAAAGGACATTGCGGTGATGGATATCCCCATGCAGTACGACCTGGTCGCGAGGATTGTTTAACAACCCCCTGGTTGCAACCAGTGCCTTGCTGAATATTCCACCATAATTTGCTGCAGCAGGCTCTAAGGCCTTGAACCAGTCGCAAAGTGATACGAGTCTGGGTGGATGCTCAGGCGATGAAGCCGAATGCAGTTGTTTTACCACGCCACACAGAATTCGACTGGCTTCAGTGTCGTTTCCTTGTTTGACCAGCTGAATAAGGCAGGGGAGTGTCATCGAACGCTCCATTAAAAAGGCTTGCTGATGATGTGCCAGGATGCGGGCTGCCCCTTGCCCATGCCACCAAACCATGAGTTCCCCACCGCGTTGTTCTTCCTCTATCGTGACTATTTTCAGCATCGCTGGCTGGTGATTATAAAGAACCGGAAGCAGCCTGCTGGTGTGGGTAATAATAGGTTCGCCATCGGGAAGCAGGTCCCAGTGGTGGATATAAGAAAGGAACTCGTTCATTGAATGAGTATAGACGAAGAGGGCACTGGTGAGACCTATCGAATGAGATGAACGGCATGCTGGCCTAACCTCGAAGCGAGGTTAGGACGGACGGTGGTTTTTCAAAATGGGATGTCATCATCCAGTTCGTCAAAGGCATCCTGGGCTGCGGTCTGGTGCTGACTCTTACGCGCAGGCGATGACGAAGCTGGAGCGCCCATGGTTTGGCCAGGCATCTCGTCAAAGCCGCCGGCTGAACCGCCTTTGCCATCGAGCATTTGAATGTCCGTGGCGACAATTTCAGTGGTGTAACGGTCTTGACCTTGTTGATCTTGCCATTTGCGGGTGCGTAAGCTGCCTTCGACATAAAGTTTGGAGCCTTTGCGCAAGTATTCACCGGCAATTTCGCCCAGACGGTTAAAACAAACCACGCGGTGCCATTCGGTACGTTCCTGCTTATCGCCGGTTTGTTTGTCTTTCCACGTTTCGCTGGTTGCAACGGATAAGGTGGTTACCGCATTGCCATTGGGCATGTATCGAACTTCCGGATCGCCGCCCACATTACCAATCAGGATAACTTTATTAATCCCGCGTGCCATTCTTTTCTCCTGGTGCTTTTGTTGCCAAACATTATACCCAATCTCGTTGGGTTTGCGTAGGTTTACCCTGAATCTGCGTAATTTTATGCAAATTAGTTGATTTTGATCGAAGACGGCGCTGGGCGAGACGCCAGGAAATCCTCAACACGGGTTGACTGGTAATTCTGTTGATCCACGCGTAAATAAAGCACGTTTTCATCCGGTTCAAAAATGGCTTCCTTAACGCCGGGCAATTGTTGCAATTGCGAAAGGGCAGCGATTAATGTCTCGGGCGCGTAAGATTCACAATTAATAATCACCGTCGAATAATAGCGATTCGGTTTCATTGTTCGAGCAATGAACAGCCACACAATACAAAGCAAGGCATTGACATAAAAAAGGGCCTGGTTGCCAGCATACTGATAAAGCAGCCCCGCGGTTGTGCCGCCTGAAAAAATACCCAAAAACTGACTGCTTGAATAAATACCCATTGCCGTGCCTTTACTGTGGGGATCGGCCTGGCGCGAAATCAGCGAGGGCAAGACGGCCTCAAGGATGTTGAACGCGGTGAAATACAACAGCATAAAAATCCATAAGCTCAGCCAGTGGTCCCCGCCAATTGCCAGCAGGAATTGGGCAATGCCGCTGGTTGCCACCGAAGCCAGAAACACCGCTTTCATCTGCCGCTTTTTTTCAGCCAGAATGATAAACGGCACCATGGCAATAAAAGCAATGATCATCAACGGAAGGTAAAATTGCCAGGCTTGGGCAAAGTGGTCGGATTTAACCTGATGCTTAAGCAGGAGCGGGACGGCATAAAACGTAGCGGTCAATATGAAATGCTGCAGAAAAATACCGGCGTTCAATCGTTGCAGCTGCGGATTGAAAAAGACGGTTTTCAGCAGCGAAGGGCTGGTTTCGCTGTCATGATGAAACCGTTCGCGTGCCGGCGTAGGAATAACACCGTGCAGCAAGACAAGTCCTGCAAAGGCTAAAAGCGCCGTCAAATAAAAAATACCCGGTAATCCATAATGGTGGGTAATGGCCGGGCTTACAATCATGGCCAGACTAAACGACGTGCCGATGGTCATGCCAATGACCGCCATGGCTTTGGTGCGCTGGTCATCCGGCGTTAAATCCGCAAGCAGGGCAATCAGCACGCTGCCTATCGCGCCCGTACCCTGAAGAATTCGGGCCGCGATCATGCCATGGATAGTGCTGGTTAAGGCACCCAGGATACTGCCGGCAATGAACAGGCACAAGCCTAAGGTCAGGACAGGCTTTCTGCCCCAACGATCCGACAACAGGCCAAACGGCATCTGCAGCAAGCCCTGGCTTAAACCGTAACTTCCCAGGGCTATGCCCATGAGGGCAGGGGTAGCGCCTTCAAGCTGCCCTGCAAAGACCGTAAAAACCGGGATTAACATAAAAAGTCCCAGCATGCGAAACGAAAAAATAGCTGCAATGGGAAAAACGCTCGTTATCCAGGAATTGTTCATGAGACATTGTCATTCTTTACTGATTCTGCTGATGGTACAAATTTAGCACCGCCTCGACAAGGAGAGATTATCAACTGGCCGTTGACAGAATAGGGTAATTCGCTGTAGTTTGGCAAATTTTATTGATGAAACGGTGACGAATGAGTTTGATTTTTGCAGATAAAGTGGCGCTGATAACCGGCGGCGCCCGCGGGATAGGCAAGGCGACGGCCTTGAAACTGGCGCAGGCGGGCTGTGACATCGCCATTGTGTATTACAACAGTTCCGATGAGGCCAATGAGCTGGTGAATGAGCTAATAGCCATGGGACGAAAAGCGGTCGCCCTGCAGGCCAATGTAGCGGATCATCAATCCGTCAAAGACATGTTTGTCCAATTCCGTAACCATTTCAAGCAGTTGCATTTTTTAATCAGTAACGCCGCCAGTGGGGTGTTAAAACCGGCATTAACCATGTCGACCAAGCATTGGCGCTGGTGCATGGAAACCAATGCCCTGGCTTTGAATCACCTGGTCTCCGAAGGCCGTGAACTCATGCCGGCCGGGGGGCGGGTCATCGCCTTATCCAGTCTCGGGGCAGAGCGCGCCATTCCCAATTATGCCTTTATTGGTGCGTCGAAAGCGGCACTGGAAGCGCTGGTGCGCTCATTAAGTCTTGAGCTTGCAGAGTACGGCATCACAGCCAATACTGTGTCGGCTGGTGTAGTCGATACCGATGCGTTGAAGCATTTCCCTAACCGCGAACAGCTGTTGGATGAATACCAGGCCCACGCACTGGCCGACAGGCCGTTAACCCCGGCTGATGTTGCCAATGCCGTGTTCCTGCTGTGCCTGCCGGAGGCATCGATGATCAATGCCCATACCCTGTTTGTCGATGCAGGGTATAGCCGTGTGGGTTAGAGAACCTGATCAGCAGCGGCGGTCATTAGACCGCTGTTTTGCTGCTGGTTTTTGAGGGTGTTGCGGGTGCCACTTTTTCACAGAGGTCTTTAAATTGGGAAACGTCTTGCCCGCGTGCAAAAAAGTTGACGACAACTCCCCTGACGTTTTCGACAATCCCCGTCGTTTTTAACCCATGAAAGTCCGACTGGGTGGTGGCAATAAACCGCGACTTGCCTTTCTTCCAGGCATCCTCAATTCCCAGCAGCCGTTGCACGGCAAGCAGGCGGCTGGTGCCGATATAGCTGCCGCCGGCCGTCAGCAGCGAGGGGGAGCCGACTTTCTTTATCGCGTTTTGATGCGCCTTATTAACGATGTCCTGGAGCGAACTGTCAGGCGTAATCGCTGTGTTTTCAAACGAAGACAATAACTGCGTGCAGTAAGTAATTTTGTTGTCTTTTCGAGACTGATGGAAGAAGCGGGTAACGAAATCCTTTTTCTCAGACTCGAGCTGGGTTTTATAATTGCTGACGAGTGTCATGAGGATAACCAGTTGTTGTTTGAGGGTTTCCCTGTGTTTTAAAACCGACTCATCCTCTTGTTCGGGCGCTTGGGCATTCTCTTGCGGTCCAGTCTTCTGGCGTTGGTCTACGTCAGGAACGTCGGTCGGGTTATTGGCCACTGGGGAACGCTGTTCTTCGACGACTTCGGGCTCGACGATAATTTCAGCCGCTGTGGTCGATTTCTCTTCGACCACAGCGTTTTTGCTGTTCAGGTATTCATTATGGTTTACAACCTTGGATAAAGCCTGCTTCGCCAATTCACCCGTGGCGATAACTTTTGCTTTTTCCTGCTGAATTAGCTTCACCAGTTCGGTGAGTTCCTCTTTCGTTTTGGCATCATGGCAGCTGTCAAGTTCGTTTTGTAATCCCAGCTTGTCAAACGCAGCACTCAGGGTGTCAATTGCGCGGATCTTTTCCTGGATAAACTGGATGTCTTTTTCGACTGGCTCATTTTTCTTTAATGCCTGTTGTGCGGTTTCTTCAATGGCTTGCAAAACACGGAGTGCCTGCTGGTAAACCTCCCCGGCTCTTTGCACATACAGCATGGCTTTTTGAAGTAATTCGTTATCACGCAGCGCAAGCACTTTTTCTTTGAAAAGTTGAGCACGGGTGGTTACATTTTGTAACAAACTGCTTTCCTGATTGAGTTCTTCCTCTGTAAGCAGTTGGAATTCCTTGCCCAGTTGATTTTGAACGGTTTCTTTATACCCTATCCTGACCCGCAAATAATGAGCAAATACTGAATAGTCACTCCGTGCTTTTTTGGTATCTATTTTTTCAATTGCCTGAAGCGCCTCTAACTCGGTAATGAGTTGACTCAGGAATTGAAGGTGGCGTTCACCTTTAAAACCAAGAGCAGGTAAACCCTTAGTGGGGTCCCCTATGAATAACTTTTGCAGCGGCACACTGAAACCCAGTTCCGCAAAGGCTTTCAATTGCTCAAGGATGGGTTCGGAAGTAAAAAAACGGGGTTTCTTGAAAACGAGGTAAATTTGAATATTGCTCATGCAGTGTATCTATATATTTAACATGGTGGCCATATTGTATTCTCTCTGTCTTATGGGAATATTAACAACGATAATTTTTCCTTAATATTGCTGATGTAAAATTTAGACTAACGTTGGAGTAGAGATAAACATGTTACATTCTTACTATTTAAAGATCCGGTAAATGGGTTGTATCGAGTGCGATGGACACCCATGTATAAACTGCATGATATTAGCGAATGGGTTGACAATAACTGGCGCCCTTGCCCTATTCTAAACCAGGACGAGAATCAGCATAGTGTAAATGCAAATCTGGCTATCACCGGACAAGAGGGGAAGGCTCAATTTTTAGTTTCTAAAGACTCTTTTACTCATGCCTCAATCCAACTGAGTGTGAGAAGGGGGTTGTTCACAGAAACCTTCACAGTGAAGTTGACTGCTGTTGCAAATCCGGCACCTGAAAAAACAGAAAGAAGTGAAAAAGCATCGGTCACCCGTCATGAACAAGCAAGCGCTTCGATAACGCATGCCCCACGTGAACTTTCAACCGGGCAAATCGAGAAGCTAAAGGCCCATAAAGCGAAATTGGAAAACCGTCTGTTTGAATACCGTTTTTTCAGTTATGTTTTTGGTGACTGTTTTGGCAAAGGGTATTCCAAAAGTGAAAAAATCAGGGAAATTGATAATTTATTGAATGGCAAGGACGAGGTGGATATGGATGTTGTGCAGCAGGGACGAACCGGGCGCATACTGCGGGGCAATTAGTTAAACGCAATTTGGCATAGCTGTCAATGAAAAAATTATGATATACTCTGGAGTTTTTCTAACTAGATGAGCTCTGAGGATAGAATATGAATGTAGACAGCGTGTACCCCAAGGTCAGGGAAATTATCGCAGACGTGTTGGTGATCGATGAAGAAGACGTAACAAAACAAAGCCGTCTGATTGCTGATTTGGGGGCGGAATCCATTGATTTTCTCGATTTGGTTTTCCAACTCGAAAAAGAATTCAATATCAAAATCCCCCGTGGTCAGTTGGAAAAGAATGCCCGCGGTGATTTGGCTGAAGACGAGTTTGAGAAAGGCGGCGTGTTAACAGTCAAAGGCATGCAGGCGTTGAAGAACTATTTAAGTGAAGTGCCGGCTGAGCATTTCAAAGCCAACCTGAAGGTCAATGAAATTCCCATGTTGTTTACGGTCGAAACGTTTTGCAAATTAGTCGTTGCTGCCGTTAATGATCAAAAAACAACTGAAACAGTGGCCTGATGCGCTTTTTATTTGTTGACAGAATCCTTGAGCTTGTCCCGGGGGAGTGGGTTCGCGGTGTGAAGCATGTCACCTGCGATGATGCTTACCTTGTGCGTGATGAACAGGGCAAGCCATGCTTTCCTTCCTCGCTCATCGGTGAAACCTTAGGGCAACTGGCCGCCTGGAATGTCATGGCCATGAACCAGTTTACGGCAAGGCCGGTTGCGGGTGTGGTGGCCAGTGCCCGCCCGCTTAAACCGGCTTATGTGGGCGACACCCTGTTGCTTGAATCGTTTATCGAGCGGCTTGATGAAAGTTCCGTACAATACCACAGTAAAGCCAGCGTCAACGGCGAAACCATCTTCACGGTCGAAGGGGCTTTAGGCCCTTTGCTCCCTATGGCGCTGTTTATTTCCGAAGACGAGGTCCGCGCCCAGTTTGCCGAAATTAATCGGCCCGGCGAATGGCAACCCTCAGAGGCTAACCCCGACGCAATCCCTGCCCGTTCAGTGACCCCGACAGCCTGCATGGGGTTCGACCGTATTCTTTCCTCGGTGCCCGGCGTGGAATGTGTAGCTGAAAAATTAATCAGCCGTTCGGCCTCCTATTTTCCCGATCATTTTCCCCGAAAACCGGTGCTGCCCATGACCGTATTGCTGGAGTGCAAGCTCAATCTCGCCCGTGAGTTTCTGGCTCAGGCTGATTTTCCGGTGACTTACCGTGTGGTTGAGTTGCGTAAAATTAAAATGAGTGATTTCGTTCAGCCTGGCGATCGGTTACTCTGCTACCTTAAAGTCAAGCATCGGGACGAGCAGCAATTGATCTTGAGTTATCGCAGCGAAGTGGATGGCCGCAGGGTTTGTGTTTTAGAGGTTGTGATGACCACAGAAGGTAATTGATTATGAGTAAACGACGTGTAGCTATCACCGGTTTGGGTGTGGTTTCCCCCTTGGGGAACGATGTGGCAGCGACCTGGTCTAATCTGATGGCTGGGGAATCCGGGATTGCTGAAATCAGACAATTTGATGCCAGCGGCTTTCCAACCTGCATCGCCGCCGAAGTGAAATCCTTTACGCCAAAGGCAGCCCTTCAGGGGAAACACAGCCGTTTTGCCATGTCGTTTACGCAATATGCCCTGCATGCGGCACAACAGGCCTTCGATGATGCCGGCATTTTGCCCGAAAAGCACAACGCCGCGCGTTGGGGCGTTGTGGCGGGTAGCGGCATGATGACGGCCGAATTTGATTACCTGCAGCGTTTTCAGCGCGCCTGCGCTGAGCAGGGTGAGATTAACTGGCAGCTGCTTGAGGAAAACGCCCGTGATTTCTACCGCCTTGCCGATTTCGGTCAAACCACGTCCAATTCAGGTTTATCCCTGTTGATTCAACAGTTTGGTATTGAAGGATATGCCACCTCCGTCCACACCGCCTGTGCCTCCGGTGGTCAGGCCCTGGGTCTCGCCATGCAGGCCATTCGCCGCGGCGAGGCGGATTACATTCTTGCCGGCGGGTATGATTCAATGATTAATCCCTTGGGCTTATCCAGTTTTTGCCTGTTGGGCGCACTGTCCACTTACAATGACACGCCGACGACAGCCAGCCGGCCATTTGATGCCACCCGCAATGGTTTTGTTCTTGGCGAGGGCGCGGCCTTCCTGATTCTTGAGGAATGGCAGAAGGCTAAAAAGCGCGGTGCACGGATTTATGCGGAATTGGCCGGCGAGGGGAATTCCCTGAGTTCCTATCGCATTACCGATTCGCACCCCAATGGCGACGGCGCTATCCAGGCCATTGAACGGGCCCTGCAGGATGCCGGTGTACAGCCTTCCGATGTGGATTACATCAATGCGCACGGCACCTCAACGAAAATGAATGATTTGAGCGAAACCAATGCCATCAAGGCGGTGTTTAAAGAGCGTGCCCGTACCTTGCCGACCAGTTCGACCAAAAGCCAAACCGGTCATTTGATCGCGGCAGCGGGGGCGCTGGAGGCCGTCCTATCGGTCTTGTCCATCCACCATGGCTATATCCCCCAAACCGCCAATTTAACGACGCCTGATCCTGACTGTGATTTGGATTATGTGGTCGATGGACCGCGTGAAAAAGCGGTTGGTGTGGTATTATCCAATTCGTTTGGATTTGGCGGCTCAAACAGCAGCCTGCTCTTTAAGCACCCGGAATTTGGAGGGGCAGCTCATGACTAATCGTGTGTTTATTACCGGATACAGCGCCCTGACGGCTTCTGGCGACACAGCCGCTGCCACCTGGGACGCGGTGCTTGCCGGTCAAAGCGGTATTGATAAAATTAGCCAATGGGATCTGGCCGATTGGCCTGCGTCTCTGGGGGGAGAACTTAAACACTTCCAGCCGGCTAAAATGCTGCCGGATCGCAAATTGATGAAAGTCATTTCGCGCCAGGATGTCATGGGGATTAATGCGGCCGTGCAAGCGGTCGAGCACAGTCAGATGATTGCCTACCGTGACGCGCTGCCTTCAGCCACGGCATTTGATGAACAAACCGGTGTGTATGTGGGCTCTCCCGGCAATAAATATTTTCAGCAATACGATTTCTTGCCCTTATTGGCTAAAACCGACGGCGACATGCAACGATTTGCCGCTCAGTTGTTTAACGAAGTCCACCCCATGTGGCTGCTGCGTATTTTACCCAATAATGTGCTGGCCTATACTGGCATAACCTATGGTTTTAAGGGCCCTAATCACAACGTCACCAACCATGCCGTAGGCGGCACCCAGGCTTTACTGGAAGCATTCCATGCCATCCAAAGCGGCCAGGCTGAACGCGCCGTAGTGGTCGCTTACGATATGGGTATAGAACCTCAGGCTTTGTATTACTATGACAAGCTTGGCGTCGTCAGCGCCAGGCATTTAAAGCCGTTCGACCGCGACCATGATGGCACCATCCTCGCGGAGGGAGCAGCTGCCCTGGTTCTTGAAAGTGAAGCCAGTGCAACGGCGCGGGCCGCGACATGCTATGCTGAAATTGCCGGCGGTTTGTCAGGCTCCGAAGCCTCCGGTCTGTTTTCATTGAATGAAGACGGTGCGCATTTAGCGCAACTCCTTCAAACCACCTTAAGCAACGTCGGAGTGGATGCCGGGCACATTGATTTTGTCGCCGCGCACGGTAACGGCAACAGAAAATCCGACATCAGTGAAGCGCAGGCCATTCGGCAGGTCTTTGGAAAGGATATTCCGGTCACTGCTTTTAAGTGGGCGATGGGCCATACCATCTGTGCTTCTGGCATGGTGGATACTGTATTGACAGTCATGGCGCTCAGGCAGCAATGCGTTCCAGGCATTGCCAATCTGACCGCGATTTCCGAAGCCTGTGCCGACTTGAACATTGACAGCCAAACCCGTACTCTACCGCAAGCGCGCCATGCGGTACTGATTAACCGCGGCTTTGCCAGTATGAATGCCTGCGTGGTGATTAAAGCCTGTGAATAACGCCGCCGAAAAAATTGACGCCTTGAAGTTAACGCTTGCCGGCCGGTTTATCTACCATTGCCTGCCCTATCGGCGTCGTATCGTCATGGCGAATATCAACCAGGTGTTTGGCGAACAATTAACACTGAAACAAAAACAACACCTGGCCAAAGCCTTTTATGGCCACTTGGCTACGTCGCTGAAAGAAACCCTGTTGCTCCGTTTTATGAGTGAAAAAGCGCTTAAAGAGCGTGTGGAAGTGCGTGGGCATGAGCACATGTTGAATGCCGTGGCGAACCAGCGAGGCGTGTTGGTTTTAACGGGTCATTTTGGCAGTTGGGAATTTGCCCCCATTGGCGGCGTGTTGAATTTCAAACGGTTTCAGGGCCAATTTCACTTCATTCGCAAGACGCTTGGCAATAAATGGATTGAGCGGATGATGTTTCGCCGTTATTACCGTGCGGGTTTAAATGTTATCCCCAGTAAAAATTCCCTGGAACAGGTCTGTGATGCGCTGGAGCAGAACCATGCCGTCATTTTTGTGCTTGATCAACATGCTTACGTGGAAAACCGTGATGGGGTGGCGGTGGAATTCTTTGGTAAAAAAGCCGGGACTTATCGTAGTCTGGCGAGTTTTGCTCGCCATACGGGGGTCCCAGTGGTCCCGGCCGCTTCCCATCGTCTGCCTAATGGCCGCCATGTGCTTGAATTTTTTGAGCCATTGGTATGGACAGATTACGGTTCCACCCAGGAATCGATTTACCGTAATACCTTAGCCTATAATCAGGCACTGGAGCGCATGATTCTGGCTCATCCCGAGCAATGGCTGTGGTTTCATAAGCGGTGGAAGTTAAAAGAGCCGGTCACTAATGAACAACCGGTTAACGCCAGTCCCTAGGCTCGAGTGGAATCAGCAACCACATAATGACATAAACAAGCAGGGATGAACCGCCCAGGATAAATAGCAGCACAAAAGCCGCCCTTATCCAGAAAGGATCCAGTGAAAAATAATCAGCAAGTCCACCACAAACGCCGGCAATACGTTTTTCGCGTCTGGATCGCCAAAGTTTACGGTAAGGTTTAGTGGGTTCAGTCATGGTGAAAATCATTCAACGAAAAAGAAGAGTATAAACGATAGCGGTGCAGTATGCCAAAAGGGTGGAAAGTTGTCCTGCAGCAGTTCTGGTCACAAAGTGGATGTCACATGACTCGCGTTAGGCGTCTTACTCACGGTAAGCTGGCACACGGCGGGTCGAATCAGACCTCCTGGCGATGTCTTGTTAGCCGAGCAGGAACAACTACCACTAACATAACCTTATGCCATGCACTGATGATTAGCAAAATCTATTTTGTTAAGTTTAAGCAAAGTTTGGTGGAATGGCGTGGAGGCAGGAATTATGCGGAAGGGCTTCTTCACAGCGAGAAAACGGCACTGGAAGTGCTTCCATCCTGCGTGAGGATGGAAGGCAAGCCGCTTACTCTTTGACTTCACAGGTGATTTTTGTGCAGTCACGGCAATGTTGGCCGGCAAAATTAAAGGCTTCATCCGCAGAACGGGCGTTATCGGCCATTTGTTTGTCGGCTGCTTTATCTGACTCAACATCGCTGCTGCTGGCATTGGTTGTGCAGACCCAGTTGGACGTCATGTCTGTATTGGCTGCATAAAGGCTGGTGGTTGCCAGCATGACGCCAGCAAAAACAAAAGAGGTGATTTTCATAGTAACTCTCCTTGTAATGAGAAAATTAATGATAACGGTTTTGGAAGTCTTTAATGGCTTTCTCAGCCTGTTCACGGTTATAGCCGTAACGTTGTTGCAGTTTGCCGTAAATTTCTTGTTGGTCGCCTTCGATAGCCTGTAAATCGTCGTCAGTCAGTTTACCCCAGGCTTGTTTCATTTTGCCTTTGACTTCTTCCCAACGGCCTTGAAAGATATCCTTATTCATTTCATTCTCCTTGATTATTTTTTGTACTGAGTGTGCTAATGGTCTCAGTGAAATTAAAAATAGTTAATAATTACAAAAAAAGCAAAATGAAGTGGCAAAAAACCCGGCAAACGCCGGGTTGATTATCAAGCGTGGGTTTTTAAGGTAAGGGTTTTATTAAATTCATGTGGAAGAACGGCAACCAGCTGACCGGCGGCATAGAGGAGATAAGTTCCGGCATTACTGGTTACTTTTAATACCTGTCCTGCGACAAGAGGCAATTGCTGCGTCGACAGTGTAGGAATAGCCAGGGTTGCGGTTGCTCGTTGATCCATGGTCTTTAAGGTAATGTACGTGGTGCTGCCTGATTTTTTTACCGCAGTAACCCTGATTTCCTTGTTGGTGAAAAGCGACGCGCTTCCTTCAACAACCTGACTGGCCAGCAGGCCAGTGCCTTTTAATTTCTCATGATGCTCAGGCATGGCAACAGCCATTGAAGAAAAAAGAAGAAACAATACCAATAATTTAAATCGACTCATCATTAACTCCGTAAGATCTTGTTTTTTATCCAGAAAGAAATGGTAAAAACACCAAAGTGGGTGATTATATTCCAATATTTGGAATAAATAAACACTTTGGGTTATTTGTTGCTCTATTGGTAAAATAATGCCTTCTGCTCTCAGCTGGAGGAAATGGGTGGTTGGCTGGGTGGGATGAGCTCCATCTCTGTCTTAAGGGGTTTCTCCGGGCCCCAGAATAATAATTTGGGCAAACCGGGCAAAGAAACCACCGCATTGACTGTGGCGGTAATGAACTGACCAACAAGGCCAGGATCGGCTGGCCTGTTATCCGTTGGTTCGACGTGGCTTGATTCCGGCAACGGCGGCTCTGCCGATGTAAACCATTCATCCGCCAGCACTTTAAATAAAGGCAATTCGTCTGTAGATTTATTCAATAGGTAGCGCAGGGCTTTTTCATCGCCATTCTGGCTGTAAATGGCAAGCAGTGTTTTGCGGTTCTTAATAAAAGGATCCATGTTGTGTGAGAGCCAGGGAGAAAATTCAATTCGTTTAGCCCGAAGAAGCAGTTCACTGAACACGCGATCCGTCTGTTCACGCACCAATAATTCTTCCGGTTTCTGAGCCTGCCAATCATAAACCTCAAGGGCCTGTCTGAATGCCGTCAACTCGTCCAGGGACGCGTCACTGTCGAGTTGACGAAGCTGTTCAGCTAACGATTTGATATGGGTTTTGGATGGTTCCTTTTTATCGCCGGACAAGTCTGGAAACACCAGTTCCAGACGGCTGGGGTCGTCATCAAACGGCGTAACAAACTGCGGTTTTTTAGGAACAAACCAGCCGCTGAAACCATAAAAAAGGCAGCGTTTGAACCAGATACGCCATTCCCGTAAAAAAGAGGATGTCATGCTTAATGCCTGTTCAAAATCCGCTTCCTGTTGCGCCAGACGTACCATCGAGGCGGTGTCTGAATAAGGGTCGAGGTAAGGTAAACTCTGGCTGCACAGGTTGGATAATTCCAGGTATTTTTTTTGCAGCCCCAGGCGTTTGACTACTTTGATGCTATCATAGCGCAGAAGGCAGGAGGCAATTTTGCCATCCATAACCTGAGGGTATTTCCAGAAACTTTCAAACAGAATTTTACGCACGGGTGCTTTAAGGCCGGTTTGATTCATTAACCAGGCGATTCCATGGAGATGATGAACCTGCTTTTCCTGGCTGCAGTACTGCAGATAATGGGTCATTAACTGCTTTAAATCTTCGCCATTATCGCGATAATGAATTAAAAAATAATGAATGGAAAGAATGGAATTGAATTCTTCCTTCATTTCATTGAATACAACCGGTTCATCCCGTGACGGGGATTCTTCCGGTTCCTTGTTCACGGGGGTGAATAAAAAGCCCAGGAGCCCCCGGGACGCTTTCTCGTTTTCTGCCTTGTCATCGATTAAAGGCTTGCGCAAACGCTGGATCGACAACACGCCATCATCGTAAAAGAGGCTGCAGTTGCCTTTGAGGGCATTCTCGCGAAGGTACTCACTGGTCGCCGAACTTAAGCGAGCCTGCAAATCGGCAAAATGACTGTCTTCTGTCACTCGAATCAACAGTTGCAGTGTCGGCGAGGATAATTTCTGCACATCCATCGTGGCCAAGGCATTTTTAATCAGATCAATTAAAGACTGCATGTCCTGACGTCCATGAAGGTACAGTTGCAAGGCATAGGCCAAATGCGTTTCGTCGCAATAACTAACCAGACCATTTAATTTGCTGCCATTTGACAACAGGTGATGCTTCTCTATCAGTGTCATCAGCAGGGGGCGCCGTTTGCCGGGGTCCATTTCGCCAAGGGTCGTCAGTACCTGCTTACTCCATGCATTGGCTAAAGCAATCAGGGGACCCGCTGAGCCTGGGAAGGTAGCGTACTGATTTAACCAGTAGCGGATGAGATTGTCACGGGGTTGCGTGGGTAAACGTTTCAGCAGGAAGGTCACCATCGCTTCTGAAAAGCCAGGGAAATGCAACGGGGAGCAAAATAAACTGGCAGCAGACTCCTCCGCCAGATCCTGCAGCAGCTCCTGTGTCAGCATGCTTTTTTCTATGGCCTGAGTCAGGCTCTGCAGACGCCGGGGCAGAAGCATAGCCGGTAGATTGTTTAATGACAAAAGGAGTGATTCGCCGCCTCGTTTATCAAGGTAATCTGTCCGGCTTAGCAGGTGAATGGCCATCAGGGAACGCAAGGCGGGAACGGTGTTTTTTAGCAATGGAATCAGTTCATTGACTGGAAATTTTAAAGCCGTAAGCAATTTTAAAAAGGCCTGCTGACTCTTTGCCGAGGCAAGAATAGCCTCCTGATGGCGGGCATTTGCCATGGCTGCTTTGAGCAGGGCTAAGTTGTCGGGCATCGATGACGTGCTGATTTCTTCTTGAAGCCAGGACCAGTCAAAGGCCGTCGCGGCCATCTCAATGCGTTGTTCGCGGCGGATAGCAAACGATTTGAGTTGAGTATAAATCCACGTGGCCTGCGTGGGGTGAAGTGTCTTATTGGTGAGACGCGCCGCAAGCTCGTTCACCAAGTTCTTGTTGCTGATGTCCTGCAATAATTCGTTTAATGACTGTTGTTTATCAAGTGTTGCGGGGTGCAGGGCGGCCAACCATTCGATAAAGCCATCCACGAGCGACTCCGGGTTTTCACCTAGAAATGCAAACAACCGATAATAATGCTGATTAATGATCGGTTCAGCGAATTGACTTTTTTGCGGATAATTGTCCATCGACAGATAGGCCAGGCTTTTGTTTTCCCGCTTTAAAAAAGCAACGGCAGCGCGTAAATTGTCCAGGGATTTAAGCGGTAACTGCTCTTTGGTTTGCAATTTCTGCGCTTCCTGCTCCAGCCGCGTGAACAGCTTAAACAGGCTTGCGTCCGCGCCGAAGCAGGCTCGTACACGCGGGTTTATGTCCAGGTGGTGTTTGCGCCAGGGGATTAACTCAGCCGCTGGTTCAATGAGATACAGAAGGTGCTGAACGCGCAGCAGGGTGTCTAGGTCTGATTCGGGAAGTTGACGCCATTGCTCCAGAGACAACTCATCCAGTGTACCCGGCACGGGCTCAATCGCCAGGCTGTTGGCCAAGAGCTGTTGCAATTTGCTTCTGGCCAGGGCCTGGCATTTTTGCCCATAACCGTTAAGTGCCAACTGTTCCAGCAGGAAAACCGGCTTACCCTGGTTATCGAGCACGTAGTGAGTGACCAACTCAAGCAGCTTTGGATTTAAGTGGGATAAAACCGCAGCTGGATTTTTCTCCTCACTGAGGAGCGATTCCAGCAGTCTGATGAAGGCTACCCGGCTTTCGTCGTCGTATTTTTTTTCAAAGACAGCGAGGTAGCTGTTGAGCGTGGTGTAGAAATGGAGGGGGCTGGTCTGGCGTATGATGGTGGCTGCCAGGGCATTTAATCGGGCGCTGTTTTTATTATCGGCACGATACGTTAACCCTTCCTGCTCGATGCAGTGATGTTGTGCAACCAGCAGAGAAGTTATTCCCTCTGTTTTAACAAGATCCTGCTGTACCCATTCGAGCACGTGGGTATTGATTGACGGTAAAGGCAGTAAACTGTTGATCTGGTCCGTTGTAAGCCTAAGACGCTTCATGTACAGGACCAGAAGAATAATCTGAGTGAGGTAACGCAGTTCGGCAAACTCACAGGCCTCCAACAAGAGGTTTAGCCTGGATTGGTCCTGCTTTAATAATAATGTAACCACGTCGGACAGACCCACTTCTTTTCTTAATTCCCGCAGGAACAGGAAACTCTGTTGATATGTGTCCATTTTTTGCTTTATTTCCCGCATTTTGACGGTAAATCCCGCAGGGTCAACGCTGCTTAACAAGGTATGGAGCAAAGGATTATCAATGGAACGGCCTGCGGTGGAAAACAGGAAAGAATCCAGAAGCCAGGTTTGCATTTCTTTATCTTTCAATAACAGGGGATGGCTGGCGCTCATGGTTAACAAGGTGGACATGCTGGTCGCAGGTAACGGCTTGGGCTCGCTGGTGACGAGATGATGAATGGTTTTGGAATCCAGGCGAGCGACATTGCCTTTCACCATTTTGCCCAGATTACATCCTGGAAGGAAGAGATTGTATACCTGGGTTGATGCGGCATGCTCCATACTCTTCAGGCTGAAATCATAGCGATGGATGAGGCTTTGTATCCATTTTCGGTGGGAATTGTCAGGGGGGAAAACTTTCACATAGTCATTTAACAGGGCATAAAGCTCATTAAGCTGGGTGTCAAATAATCCCTGGAGTGGCAGGCGTTCTAACAGGGGCCTGATTAAACTGGAGTAGAGTTTAGTCCCTTCAATGGCGATTTTAATGTTTTTATCATCACACGCCTGATAGTAATAAATAATTTCAAGCAAGCCGTCACCGAACAGCGGCAAACGGTGCACCCACCTCGCAGCAGCCAGCGTTTCGGCTGCCACTTCCTGGCTGTTGGCAAAGGGTTCAAAGAAGGTTTGCAGGCTGTTTAACTGCGACAGAAACAGCGATTGAATTTTTAACGTGTTTTTCAACGTCTTAAGATCGAGGCTTTTAAGGAGCGTGGGATGGCATGAGTGGCCCTGTTCAGGATGAAGCCAGAGGGTTTTGACAAATTGATGCAGAAGCCCTTCCTGGTTAAGCGGCATATCGAGTGTCGGATGATGAAGGTAATCCCTGATTTCATGCTGGCGATACGAATTTCGCTCAATCAGCTGCCGTAATTGCGTTTGATACGCCTCATGGCAAGTGTAATTGGCCAGCGCGGCCAAGGTCTGGCCGTCAACATTCAATCGGTTAAGCCAGGCTTCCAGTGAGGTATTGGTACGAGCTAAGTAGTCAAAGAGGGCGGCCACAAAGGCAAATTTGCTGTCGATGCCGGTCTGGCTGTCTAAAATCCGTAACAGCTGTTTTCCGGAGTCCAGATTGTCCAATAGCGATTTTTTTTGCATTGCATTGAGTTGGCCAATCCCCTGCGGATGACGGACGATCAAATCCACAAACACAAAGCGGGTTTTACTTTTTTCGTAAATAGCAAATAGTTCATTTACCGTTAATGCGCGTGACAAGGTTAATAAGGCAGCCCATTGCACGTCTTCAAGCGCGGGCCGCTTGAGCAGTTCCAGGGCAAGTTGCCTGCCTTCTTCGGCGTCCAGCTTATCAAAGAGCAGGGTGAATTGATCTTCTTGCAGCAGCGCCGGTGGATTAAGCAACAATTGTTTAATGTAATTCTGAAAAATGCGGTCTTTGGTCAGAGCCGGATGAAGCGTCACAGTCATGTGATTCAACAACAGGGTCGTGAATGGATGGCGATCAATGGTTTTGGCCTCTGCGCTGCAAAGACAGGATAAAGCCAGCGAGGCAAAGGCTTTGTCGCTTAAAATTAATCGCGGCCACTGGATATCACGTTCGTTAAGGAAATTGATGAGATTAAACAACTGACTTTCAAGTTCCTTGATGAAATAAGGGTTTTCATCCCGATTGCTCATCCATTGCTGAAAGAGCTTCAGTTGCTGAAGAATGAGGGCCTTGTCACTTAAATTGTGAAATTGGATGTCGGTTAAATCAAGAATGAGCATGGTTAATACGTGCGCGGCGATGGAGAGTCGGTGTCCTGATTGCCCAATGTGCTGTTGTATGGCGTCGATGGCTTTGCGTTTTTCAGCCGCACCCAGTTTATTAATCTGGTGATAGAGACAGATGCAATGCACTTCACACCGCTCATGGCGGGTCAACTCAATAAAAATGGCGGGCAGGTAGGGACTTAAGCTTGGTTGCTGCAAGACGCCATTGAGCCATTGCGAATCGGCTGGCAACCGGGAAATTAAAGGCCCCAGGGCAATGTCGTTAAGGCCCCGCTTGTCAGCCAACGTCTTCAGCCATGCGCAGAAGTTGTTTTTCAGATAGTCCTCATTGCTTTCTTTAACCAGCCACTGCAAGAGCTCGTCATCGAATAAAGGCAGAAGGGTTGCAAACGAAGGCAATTGACTGACAAACTGGAAACACTGATTCACCAATAAAGGGTTATTTTTAAATTTTTTTAATTCACTGATTAAGCGTTTCAAAAAAGCGACGGCATTCTCCGGCGATTGAGTCAGCAAATACTGCGCTGTCTTTTTCCAGTTTTCCTGCGTCCGGTCATCCATGGAATGGAGCAAAACAGAGACCATTACGTCAGGCTTGATTTGATCAAAATTCTTAGGCTCAATCTGAGTAAGGTACAACGCACTTAAATGCACGTCCTTGTTTTGGGCAAGGTTGTTAGCCAAGGTAGTCAATACGCCATCAAAACGATGAGGGGCGGTCAATTGAGACGTGAGCAGGATTTTGACAGAACTGTCATCATCGACAGATTTCTCCTGTTCTTTGGGTTTTAACAACGCCCAGCAACTCGCCTTTAAAAGGTTATAATTTTTTTTACCTTCCTCGCTTAAACTGCTTTCAATGAATGATAAATGGCCGAACAGTTCATGCAGGACAGCGGGAGACTCGCGAAAATGACTGAGTAAATTGAGTGCTATCGTATCCGCTGAAGCCTCATTAAGTCTCGCGATATCCAGCACACGGGTTATTCGTAATTTAAGATCAGACGCTACATTCTGGCAAACAATCCCCTGCAACAGAGACGGTGTGAAATTTTGCAGGTAAGACGAGCGCGAGCAAAGCGAAAGAAAACAGGCGGGGCTTAACAGTAACTGTTCAGCAATAAGGGAGTTGTTTGAGCAATCGGTCCAGTGATGCACTGGTGCGTTAAGATCATAGGTTAGTTGCAGTCGGTTGCAGAAATGAAGCAACACCTGCTCCAGCGTGGCCTTGTATTCGGCATCTTTTTGAGCTAAATCAACCAGTGACCACACAAGATAAATGATGTTTTTAATTTCAATGGAATCCAGCAACTTACCAAGGAAGGTGCGGCTGATAAGTGGCGTATTGGAAAGAATGTAAAGCAACACCGTTTCTCGGTCAGTTTCCTTGAACAGTTCGACAAAGCAGGTAAATTCTTCTTCTCCTGCCTGATTTCGGACCAGATACAGGTAGAAATCAAATAATTCCTTGCAGGAGAATTGTTTTAAAATGTCCTGCTTTTGATTGGCGTAAATGGGCTGATTGAGCAAGAGGCGGCAATAGGGCATTAATTTGGCCTTATTCACACCACTGCCCAGCAGGGCCATGAGCCATTCATAGTGTACCTGAGGTTGCCCCTTTAACTGATTAAAGACTAAATCGACCATTTCATCCCAGGCCTGATCAGGAATAGCGGCTGCCAGTTCAGGGAAGTTGCTGTTTACCTTATTCGCCAGCGTGATTTTCCGGATTACGATGTCGCAATAGATTCTAAGGTAATAAGGTTGTTCGTGACGATAGAGATTCGCCAACGCCGCAAACGGCCCGCAAAAATTAAGCAGTTGATTGATGTCCAGCATGTCCAGGCAGCCGCGAAGCAATTTATTGTCGCGCGTCCGGCTGGCGGTCAAATAATTAATAATAAAGAAATTATCCACATCATTATGCTGCTTCAGGCAGTGGAGAATCAGTTCAACATCCGGTTTTCGTTCGAAAAGGGCATCAAGAAGTCGAATGACGTCATAATAATTTCGGTCATGATGGTAATTATAGTATTGGCTAAACGCGAGGGCGGCCTGTTCCCTTGACAGGGCTTGCAGCACATCGACAATCTGCCCGAGAATAAAGGCGTGAAATGGCTTATCCTGCCAGTTGAAATGGGCACAGTTTTTCAGCAATTTAAACACCAGGTTCCGTTGCTCTTCCACGGAGTCCAGCAATTTTAACTGCTTGGACATCAGTAAATTAGCCAGTTCCGCATGGTTCTCTGTTAATTGCTGATACTCTGATTCTGACGCAGTCGCCCGAATGGTGAGGCACATCAACAATTCTTCGTAATGGCTTAAATAAAGGTGCTTAAGCGGTGATGAATGGCTGGGGGTGTCCTTGCTGGTATAAGTGGATGCCAGCGCGCGCAAATGAAAGGTTACGTCAATGAGTTGCGGGGTGCTTAATAACAGGCTTAGCGATTTTAAATCCTCCGTAGTGCACGGGAGAGGGGATAAAATCAGACAGCGGGCTAACACTTCGAGGTGCTGGCTTTTTTTAAGATCCTCGGCAGAAGACAAAACAAACTGAATGAAGGACGGGACCCAGTGCTCTTTGCCTGAAGCCGTTTCAAGCAGGCGTTGGTAAAATTTTTCACAAACAGGGGGAGGCAGGCGGCTTAATACTACTTTGGTTTCTTCAGACGTGCGTGATTGCTTAATCCATTGCAACAGTTCTTCCAATACCACTGACCACAGCGCATCGTCAGGGGCTGCCGACGCCGTTAGCTCATTGAGCCGGTTCATCATGTCCTGGCTGTCATCGTGTTGACAGGCATAAGCCAGTAAAATGGAATTGATGCTGTTCAGCAGTTGCTTTTGCTCGCTCTCCTCATTGACCTGCTCCCTGACTAAAACCAGCAATAGACGGAGATGTTCGTAGGCCTGTGCTTTATCAAGTCGGTCGATGAGTTGCGTCAGATCGTGAACAGAAGGCTTTTCGGTGAGCAGAAGCTGGCGTAATTCACTGATGGTTTTTTTTGACAGAAAAACACTAAGAAATTGTTCGCCCATGGACGTGGCCTCCTGTGCCTTGAGCTCTGGAAAATGATGACAGCGTTCCGGACTCAATCCTTGACAAGTAGCATCAGCATAACGTCTTAAAAAAAAAAATCAATCTGTCATGTTAATGAATAAAATCAGGCATTATTTTTGCCAGAATTGCCGGGAAAAAATAATAAGCAGGGAAAAGATTTCAAGTCGCCCCGCAATCATGGCAAAAATCAGAACCCATTTACTGGCACGGGTTAAGCCTGCAAAATTTTGGCTGACCGTGCCCAAGCCGGCGCCGGCATTCGCCATGCCGGCAATCATGGAGGAAAAGGACGTCATGAAGTCATTCCCGAGGGCCATAAACAGCAGCATCAGGAAAATAAACAAGCCTAAAAAAACAGAAATAAAACCCCACATCGATTGCAGAATGGATTCAGGCAAAATCTGTTTACCGAATTTAATGGGGATGATGGCATTGGGATGGAGCAGATGGTACATCTCGCGCCGGCTTTGTTTATAAATAAGCAGTGCACGAATCACTTTAATGCCGCCGCTAGTGGATGCGGCGCAACCGCCAATCAGGGCCGCCAGCATGATTAAAACAGGGACGTAGGTAGGCCAGGTGCTGAAGGGGGCAGAAATAAAGCCCGTGGTGGTGGCCATGGAGATAATATTAAACGTGCTCTTGATGAGGGCATGGTGTTTTTCATCAAAAAAGCCATTGATCACCAGGCTCCAGGTTACAAAACCAATGACAATGATTAAAAACGCGATGTAGCTGCGAAACTCTTCGTCTTCCCAGTAATGCCTGAAGCTTCGTTTTTTAAGGATCATAAAATGCAGAGCGAAACTGGAGCCGCCGAGCAACATAAAGAGGCAGGCGATGAGTTCAATCAAATCACTTTCATAATAAGCAAAACTGGCGTCATGCATGGAAAAGCCGCCGGTGGACACGGTGGCAAAACTTTCTCCCAGCGCATCAAACCAATCCATGCCGGCAAGCCAGTAGCAGAGCATGCACAAGAGCGTTAACAAAACATAAATAGACCACAATGCTTTGGCAGTCTGGGCAATGCGCGGTGTTAATTTACTGTCCTTCATTGGGCCTGGCGTTTCGGCACGATAAAGCTGCATGCCTCCGACGCCCAGCATGGGAAGAATGGCCACAGCCAGAACCACAATACCCATCCCCCCCAAAAACTGCAGTTGTTGACGGTAAAACAAGAGGGCATGCGGTAGCATCTCCAAATGGGGAATGATGCTGGCGCCCGTGGTGGTAAACCCTGAAACCGATTCAAAAATCGCATCGGTGATGCTGTGATCGTGATGACTGATGGCAAAAATAAAAGGCAGGGAGGCAAAGGAACACAGCACGACCCAGAACAGGGCGACAATCAGGAAACCATCGCGTATTTTAAGCTCGGTCTGCTGCCCATTAAACGAAAAAGCGAGTAAGGCTCCGGTAAAAAAAGTACAGGCAAAAGCGGTAACAAAGGGTTTCCAGAAGTCTTCATGAAAGATGACGTTAATCAGCAGGGGGGTTACCATGCTGAAGCTGAACATCATCAACAATAAACCGATCAGGCGCAGTATGGTTTTAATTTGCATGGTGAGATCTAATCCCGTTTAACTCATAAAGGTTAAGCTGACTTGAAACAGCGACTCGACCTGGCGCAGGTACCGTTTTTTTAATAATAAAATCACCACGTGATCGCCGGCCTCAAGCGTCAGTTTGGGATCACTCATCAGGATTTTATCTTCCCGAATCACCGCCATGACAGAGCAACCCTGCGGCAGATCGATTTCATAAAGTTTCCGGCCAATGACTTTCGAGGTCTGCTGGTCGCCATGGATAACCAATTCAATGGCTTCCTGTTCACCATTGTTCAGGCGGTGGACCTTGATCATATTCCCCCGCCGCAATTTAGTCAGAATGCTGCCAATGGTAATTAATTGCGGGGAAATGGCATGATCGATGCTGCTGTCTTCAATCAATTCGACATACGCGTTGCGATTAACCAGAGCCATGGTATGGCGGGCCCCCAAGCGTTTCGCCTGGAGACAGGACATGATGTTGGCTTCATCGTCATTGGTTACGGCACAAAACACATCAGTAAATTCAATGTTTTCATTCAGCAGCAGATCGCGGTCAGCAATATCACCCTGCAAAACGGTGCCCTTGTTCAGTTGTCCGGCAAGATCCATGGCGCGTGTCATGTTATGGTCAATGACTTTGATGCGGTAGCGGTCTTCAAGGGTTTGTGCGAGTTTCGTACCGATATGGCCACCACCGGCAATAATAATGCGGCGGTTCGGATGGGTATAACGGCCCAAGGCAATCAAGACTTGCTGAATGGCCTGCGGGGGCGCGACGAACAAGACATCATCATCAATTTTGATCTCGCAATTTTCCTCCGGCATCAAGGTTTCCTTGTCGCGGAAAATAGCCACTACCCGGACATCGATAAGTTCCAGATGCTGGTAAAGCTGCTGTATGGTTTTGCCAACCATCACCCCCCCGGGTTTCGGTTTGATGGTAATCAATAACAGGCGGCCGTCTGCAAAATCAAGCACCTGGGTTGCGCCAGGGTAATCAATGAGATTCTCAATGTGTTCAGTGACCAGTTTTTCGGGGCTGATGCACACATCCACCGGCACGTGGTCGTTGCAGAACAGCTGTGGGTAATCAAAATAGTATTGCGAGCGGATGCGGGCGATTTTTGTGGGCGTGCGGAACAGGCTGTAGGCAATCTGGCAACCCATCATGTTGATTTCATCGCTGTTGGTCACCGCAATCAGCATATCCGCCTGCTCAATGCCGGCAGCAATCAGAATATTGGGGTGTGCGGCCGACCCCTGCACTGTCTGAATATCCAGGCGATGATGCAATTCCCGCAGGCGTTCCTCGTCCAGGTCCACCACGGTAATGTCATTGTTTTCGCGCGTTAAATTACGTGCCAGCGTACCGCCAACCTGACCGGCACCAAGAATCACTATGCGCATAACAAAACTCCTTCATACACGAAAACGGCTGGACCCGTCAGCTGTATGGGGCTATTCATATCAGGCCATTCCACGGTTAACTCACCACCTTGCAGGATCACTTTCACGGTGGATTCAAGCTGATGGAAAAGACGTCCTGCGGCAACAGCCGCGACCGCGCCACTGCCGCAGGCGCTGGTTTCACCGCAGCCGCGCTCATAGACCCGTAGCCGGATTTGCTTTGGATTGACAATTTCCATAAAACCGACATTCACCTGTTCAGGGAATAAACGATGCTCGCAAATTTCCTTACCCAAGGTAGCAACCGGGCTATTGGCCACTTCATCAACCACCAAAACCGCATGGGGATTGCCGACGTTGACAGCGTGCACCGGCAGTTGAGTGCCATCCAGTAGCGGAATGGGGTAATGCGATGACTTTTCCACTGCAAACATTGGGATCTCTGCCGGATTAAGCCGGGGTATCCCCATGTCGACTGTGACCGTCTTATCGTCATTGAGGAAAAGTTGCATGCGGGTGGTGGGGGTGGCCACTGTGATGCGCTTCTTGTCGGTTAAGCCATAATGATGAAGAAAACGCGCCAGACAGCGGGCGCCATTGCCGCATTGCCCGACCTCCTGGCCGTCAGCGTTAAAAATGCGATAAAAAAAATCAGTATCCGGGCTCGTGCTTTTTTCAACTATAAGGCATTGATCAAAGCCGATGCCGGTATGATGCGCGGCCAGGCGGGCAATTGTCCGGGGGCGTAAATCCGGTGTCTGATGAATGGCGTCAATGACCATGAAATCATTGCCAAGACCGTGCATTTTTGTGAACTTAATGGCCATAATGGATTCGCTGCTAACGGACTTTCGATGAGTTTTGAGGGTTATGGTCAGGCAGGTACAGCGGGCCCTTCTGCCCGCAAGCGGCCAGGAGCAGGGTCATTGTTGCCAGCAACACGCCATGTCGGAACAGTTTCATCAGTATCTCAAAGGGAGTTAATGCCTTTGATTATAAAGAAACCTTTAACAAAGCGCTATGCTGGTTTGTCTCGGATTCCATGCTTTCCCCGGGTTGTTCTGCTTCCGCCGCTTTTCGCAGGTAATCAATGGACGCCCGCATGGAACGGGTAGGGAATCCGTAAGACGCTGGATTAAAGCGTATTTCCTCGTGATGAAACTCGTTGTCGCAGTCTTTTTTAAGCCACTCCAGGCGATAAATGATTTCCGAGGGGATTAAGGAATCATCCTGGTCATAATGGGGTGTGACCGTAATGGTAATGGACGGAATGCCTGATTTTAATCGGTCCGCAATTTCCCGTTCAACAATCTGCAGAATGCTGAGATTGCATTGGCGGGTGGCGGGAATTAAGTTATCAATGCTGTGGTCGCCGCCCAAGAAATGGGCGACAAGGTGCGACCAGTGGTATTGATTGCCATGGGTTGTGGTGGCTTCGTCATGACCGTGGGCGATAAAAATATCCTTGCAGGTTGCCTGTGTTAATTGCTTTTGACTGCACAGGCGGCTTTGACCCTCAGGAAGCATTTGATTGAGTGTGGCCACAAAACGTTGCGTTTTGGGACGTGCTTTATAAAGAGTGGTCGGCAGTTTCTCGTCAAACAGTCGTTTTCTGGCTTTGGAAAGATCCACTTTCCCCTGATTCATGCGGTTGCCAACGGGGGTAACTTTTTTATAAAGGCTGCCCCGGGAATTACTGAAAAAAAGCCGTACGCGGGTTCCGCCGGGTGTGAGGGCTTCACGGGTATAGCCATGCTTTGGTGTAACGTGGGTAAGCGAATCCTTGCCTACAACCCCCGTCTCTTTTAAAGGGGTGGTCAGTTTTTTCTTTTCGGATACAAACTGGTTATCCTCAGGATTAAGGACCTGGTCAATCTTTCGTTTCCCGGGTCTTAAAACGGTCTGCGGGGTCGGTTCTTTTTTACAGGCGCGCGACGGTTGTTTGTTGCTGATTTGCTTAATGATGAGGTTGGGATGCTGTGCTGTGACTTTGGATAAAGCAAGAACAATGCGCGTAAACGTCAGTTTTTTTCCCGGCATCGCCTGGTGTTGCGATTTGTCTGTCGGCATGCGATCGCTTAAATCCTGCCATTGCGATTCATTTAAATGAAGGTTAACCACGCCGGGGACTATTTTTTTAATGTCCGCTTGGTATTTTTTAAGCTGTTCAGGTTTTAAAGGCATCAGGCTTCGCTCTAAAAATAAAATGTGTGTTCATTTATTGTCCAATATTGTATCCTATATTTCATTACTGAACAAACAATAATTCACGGGATAACGCTGAAATAACGTTATTTTGTCACGCCAGTCACTGCATCGGTCTAAAATTTACAGGACAACAGGGTCTGCAACCTTGCTATACACCAGTTCTTTGGTGATAATTTGCCTTTTGCTGAATTAGGGGTAACAGTGTTTCATATCGATCCGAAACACCCGGCACAGGCTTGCGTCATCTGGATGCATGGCCTCGGCGCGGATGCAAACGACATGGTCGGGCTGGCCGAGCAGTTGCAGGTTAATGAGTTGATGCTGAGGCATGTTTTTCTGGATGCGCCAGTACAGCCGATTACCATCAATGGCGGCATGGCCATGCGCGCCTGGTATGACATCCTGGCCATGGATTTTGCCGCACGTGAAGACAAGGAAGGCATTTTAACGTCGGAGAAAATGATTAGTGCAGCGGTTGAGCAGCAACTGGCGACAGGTTTTACCAGCGAACAGATTTACCTGGCCGGATTTTCCCAGGGCGGAGCCATGGCGCTGCATACCGCCTTACGCATGACCAGGCCGCTTGGCGGCGTTATTTCACTGTCGGCCTACCTGCCTCTGATGAAGGAGTGTGAACCGCAATTACCAGCGACAACACCGCTTTTTCTTGCTTTTGGGACCTATGATCCCATCGTCTGGCCGCTTTGGACGAAAGAAACCGTTAAATGGCTCGATCAGAAGGGATTTACTGCGATTTCCGCTCACGAATACCCGATGGAACATAGCGTTTGTGCCAATGAAATAGTGGATTTGTCACAGTGGCTTATTCAGCTCATAAGGGGCCATTTGAAATGACCATCGTAAAAAAATCACGGGTTATCCCCTACAGTTGCGAGCAAATGTTCAATCTGGTCAATGACGTGGAACACTATGACAAGTTTTTACCTTATTGTTCCCAAAGCCAGGTGCACCATCGAGATGAAGACGAAGTGCAGGCAACCTTGGTCATCTCAGCCGCCGGTATGAGCAAATCCTTCACTACCCGCAATCGGCTGCAGAAAAATAAAATGATTGAAATCCGTCTGGTGGACGGTCCATTCAGTCATCTTGAGGGATTCTGGCGCTTCGATGAAACACCGGAAGGTTGCAGGATCTCGTTTGACCTCGAGTTTGAATTCGCCGGGCGCATGTTTTCCATGTTCCTTGGTCCTGTGTTTGAGCAGGTGACAGAGAAAATGGTGGATGCCTTTTGTGAGCGGGCCGCGTCCTTGTATGGTTAGTGTCGAAATCATTTACATGGATGAGGCAGGGGGTTTTTTTCATAAAAAACTGACTTTACCCTCAGGGGCCAGCGTTGGCGATGCGGTGTTGCAGTCTCAACTGTACGAGCACTATCCCGAAACGCAGCAATTGCCGCTGGGTATTTTTTCAAAACCGGTGACGGCAGCGACGCGTTTAAGGGAAGGTGACCGCATTGAGGTGTATCGCTCCTTAACGATGGACCCCAAGCAGAAACGACGGGAGCGGGCAAAAAGCGCCGGGGGCAAGAACCGCCAGCGCGGTTAGCCGGTTAAGGATGATGTTCAATGCGAACCAGACGTCCGTTGGCAAAATAAAGGCTGACATTGCGTACAATGGGGGCGTTGCTGCCTTTGCGCCAGGTGTACGCATAATCCCAACGGTTATTGTTAAAGGTAGGACTTAGCAGGCTGGTTCCCATGAGCGTGGCGGCATCCTGTTTGCTCATGCCTATTGTCAATCGTGAAATTTTAGACTGCGGTAACAAATTCCCCTGCTGCACAATACGCCTTGAAAAATCATAGGATGCACAGCCGGAAACCAGCAGGGAAATCAGGACGGTAAAAATAAACAATCGGAAGCGCATAGTTTTTGCCTGTGTTGAAAAATTTCGCCATAATAGCATGTCATTAATAGAAAGACACCTGCGACCCATGCAAATCAGCCAGGTAGGAGTACGAATGGAAGAAAGCCAGCAATTAAAAGATGCCGGACTAAAAATAACCATGCCTCGTGTCAAGGTTTTACAGATTCTGGAACAATCCCGCGATCATCACATGAGTGCGGAAAATGTTTATAAAGCCTTGATAGAAATGGGTGAAGACGTCGGCCTGGCGACGGTTTATCGCGTGTTGACCCAGTTTGAAACCGCAGGGTTGGTTTCCCGTCATAATTTTGAAGGCGGTCATTCCGTGTTTGAATTAAGTCAGGGTGAGCACCATGATCATCTGGTCTGCGTCAAATGCGGACGGGTGGAAGAATTCATTGATGACATCATCGAGCAGCGTCAGGAAGCCATTGCCAGGCAGGCGCATTTTAAGATGACCGATCATGCGCTCAATATTTACGGCCTGTGTCCCGATTGTCAGGACAAAGGGTAATGTACTTCCTAGACCATTGATTTAGCAACAGACGCATCAATGACCAGAATTCATAACGCGTTCAACAAGGACGATTGCCATGTACGATGATTTGCGTGTGCCTTATCGGGCCAGCGAACTGCCTGCCCTTCAACTGGGTGGGATTATGCTCGATGGAACAATCCTTCAGGATGCGCCGGTAAACCTGGTGCTGAAATCACTCAATCGCCATGGCCTTATCGCCGGTGCCACCGGTAGCGGTAAAACCAAAACCATTCAGGTGCTTTGTGAACAGTTATCGTTAGCCGGCGTACCCAGTCTTGTCATGGACATCAAGGGCGATGTGTCCGGACTGGCCGTGCCCGGGGAGTCCAATGAGTTTTTAAAAAGCCGCAGCCATTCCCTAAACCTTGAATTTGGTCCCCGAGGGTTTCCGGTGGAGCTCCTAACCTTGGACCGTGGGGTGCAGGGTGTGCCGGTTCGCGGTAAAGTCAATGATTTTGGTGCGTTGCTTTTCTCGCGCATGCTGGATGTGAATGAGACGCAGACCGGGGTGGTCACCATTCTTTTTGAATATGCTAAAGACCGTCAATTACCGCTGACTGATTTAAATGATTTTAAAGCCATCCTGCAATACATGCAGTCGGATGAGGGCAACACGGACGTGGAGGCGCGTTATGGCAGCGTGTCGACTGCTTCCGTCGGCTCGATCATGCGCAAAATCATCGAACTGGAAGCGCAGGGCGGCGGGGATTTTTTTGGGGAGCCGGCCTTTAAGGTCACTGATCTGTTCCGAACAACGGCAGACGGCCTCGGGATTGTGTCCATCCTGCGTTTGATGGACATGCAGGATAAACCGTTGTTGTTTTCTACCTTCATGATTAAGTTGCTGTCGGATGTGTACCGTCAATCCCCGGAACTTGGCGATCCGCTCAAGCCGAAACTGGTGCTTTTTATTGACGAAGCCCATCTTATTTTTAATCACGCCAGTAAAGCCTTGTTAAATTTACTGGAGACCATGGTGAAGTTAATCCGCTCCAAAGGCATTGGTCTTGTCTTTTGCACCCAGACGCCGAATGACATTCCTGAAGCCGTATTGAGTCAATTGGGATTAAAAATCCAGCATGCCCTGCGTGCATTTACCGCCAAAGACAGGCAGGCGATGAAACGGGTGGCGCAGAATTTTCCGCCGTCAACCCATTATGCGACAGAACAGTTGTTAACGTCCCTGGGTATCGGTGAAGCGCTGGTCAGCGCATTGGATGGCAATGGCCAACCCACCCCTTTAATCCAGTGTGTAATCCGTGCGCCTGAATCGCGCATGGGGACAATTACCGATGCGCAGGTCCAGGGCATTCTTCATCAATCGCCTCTGTATACTCAATACGGCCAACGTCAATCCACGCCCTCAGCGGCGGAAAAGCTGGGTATTGCAGATCGGACGGCAGAGCCCTCTGTTCAGGATGACGTAAGCAGTGGCAAGTCAGGGCAAGAGCCGTCCATACTGGAGCAATTGAGTAAAAACACCTTGATTCGCCAGCTGATTCGCGATATCTGGCGGAAACTACTCAATTTATTCTTTCCCTCCAGGAGAAGTCGTTCACGAAAAAAACCATAATGTAAGGAAACCTGGCGATGAAAAAAGGATTGGTTGTTCTTCTGGTGTGGGTTGTTTTCCCGGTATTTGCGGGCACACAAACCATGGAATGCGTGCTTCAGGGGGTGCGTGAGCGCCTGGTATTTGCCTTGCCTGATAAGGTAGGGGATACACCGTCGATTGATTTCGTCTACCCAGTCAAGGTCAGTGTTTACAGCCTGCGAGATAATAACCTGCTGCTCGTCGCGGTTGATAGCGAGGACAGCAGCCGTCCACGTCTTTTTATTTCAGCTCAGAAGACGGCTAATAAGTCAGGTTATGCCGGGCAATTCATGACGGATGCTGGCGGTAATGCCCTGCAACTGGACAATGGCCCCGCACGTTGCCACTTAAAACAGCTCAACCGCCCTGACTAGTTTGCGGTAGTGTTTGATGACTGATGGATTGCCAATTGTCGAGCAGGATTCTCAGGCTGGTTGTCAACACACAGGCCAGATGGGCAATGGCATGGTTTTCATGCACGAGGGCCTGGTTGCTTTCGATTTCAAGACCGAGGTAATCTTCAGCCGAGTATTTCTTACGCAGGGACGCGGCAAAACCGTCGCTGACACCGCGGTAAGGGTAATTCAGGCGGACCCGAAGACCCTGGTCGAGGTGTTTAATCTGTTGCTGCCAATGCCTTGCCAGATTCCTCTCCCGCTGCCGTTTGGGATCATACAATAGTCCAATTTCAGTGTTGCGGGTTATTTCATGAAGAATGGGTGTAAAACTGTGGACCGACAAATGCCACACCTGTTTGCCCGCTTGCAAATGGCTATGAATCCGCGCTTCCACGTCCTGGCGAAAAGGCAGGTAGTATCGTTGCCGTATCGTTTCCTTTTCATGGGTTGGCAAAGGGTAGGTGATTTCAGAAAAGCAATGACGATGGTGCAGGCTGCGGTTACAATCGATCAACAGCCGTGTGGCTTTGGCTGAGACGAGCTCGCAGGCCAGCGCGTCGCGCAGGTAGCTGGCGATGGCTTCCGCACCAAAATCGATGCCCCGGTGTGAGTTGAGCAAATGCTCGTGCGCCATAAAATGGGGCCTGTACTCTTCAGGGACATGGTTAACGGCATGTTCACAACTTAAAACCACGGCGATTGGTTTCATAGTGCGTGCAGTTGTTGGTTAGTTAATAAACAATCTCCTAGCTGGCGGTATAAGCGCTTTAAGGTGTGATGGCTGATGTCATTGCCGCAGGCGCGTACCATCCGCTGGCTGAGATTTCCCTGGCTTAGTATCGTTTCCAAAGCCGACTGGCACGAGTAATCCAGCTCGGCACTGACCTGTTCAATCAATACTGCCCAGACATCGCGGCAGGTTCTAACGCCTCGCGATAATTGCCATTGTCGGCTTAATTCGCGACTTTCTATCGGCGTATCCAGGCCGTCATGCAGGCTTTGCTGATAAAGTGCCGCCAGAATCCCCGTGCCGCAGGGATTATCCAGAAAGTAATGAGAATGGTTTACCCAGTGTTTCAGGATAGCGACAATGGCACTGGCAATCGCATAATCCGCTTGCACGCATTCCTGGGAATCAATCAGGCGAATTTCGATGGCCCCATAGTCAAATTTGGCAATGGCACCGCGGGAGTTCAGCCATTCGTGTTGGAGAATGCCTTTAGGATCATAGGGCCGTATAGCCTCATACATCGGCGTTAGAATGTCACGGTGGTACTGTGCTTCGGATTGGACAAATTCAGGCACCACAAGTCCGGTAATTTCAGGGATCCGTTGCTGGTTTTTATCGTAAAAATAAAGGCGGCTGTCCTGCATGCCGGTGCGTTTGCCATCCAGGAAAGGGGTGCTGGCGGCTAAGGACGGCAGCAGAGGCAATACCAGGCGGATGCTGTTGTGCAGCAGGTTGAATTCATCGTCATTGGCAAAAGGCAGATTGACATGCATGCTTTGCAGATTCGCCCAGCCATGACCATGGCAGTTAAAAATCTGATCGTATTGCTGATAGATTTGGCGATTGCCGTGTGGCCAGCGTTGGGTCTCCACGGCAGGATCCATCCAGGGGTGCGCGCCAGTGGGCAGCAGCATGAGTTGCTGTTCCTCAAGAAGTGGCTGCAAGCGTTGAATCGCATCCCTAAACTGCGTGACAATGGCCGGTGAGACAGGCGCTGGTCCGTTGTTTTTTAATTCAAGCACATGCATCACCAGCTCATTGCTGGCGGCAATGTCCCCCAGCGCCACTTCGTTGGCGAGTTCACCGCCGCCTAAGGCTTGCAGGATAGTATCGCTTTGCGGACGCACGTTTAATGTGGTTTTATCAACCAGCATGTATTCAATTTCGAGTCCGATAACAGAGAAAAGCGAGTAATTACCCATAGCCATGCTTCCTGCGAATGCGTTGTAAAAAGACGGTCATGATTTGTTGATAGAGGTTTTCACCGAGAATCTGATCCTCAATACCAAAATCAATGTTGGGGTTGTCATTGACTTCAATCACATAATGCTTGTCACCCTGACTTTTAATGTCAACTCCATACAACCCATCGCCAATAAGCCGGGTGGTTTTCAGGGCTGTTTTGATGACCCCGTCCGGGACATCGGTAATGGGAACCGTTTCATGATTGCCCTGGATGGCAAAATTGCCCTGAACATCGATATTGCCTTGCGATTTATCGCTCAGGGCATCCCAGTTATAGATTTGCCAGTGATCCCTGGCCATGAAATAACGGCAGGCGAAAATCGGTTTGTTATCGAGTACGCCGATACGCCAGTCGAATTCAGTGGGAATAAACCGTTGAATCAGTACCAGATCCGAGCTTTTGAAAAATTGATTCAGCGATTTTTGCAAGGACTTAAAGTCATCGAGTTTGATGACTCCGTGAGAGAAGGCACTGTCCGGGCGTTTTAATACGCAGGGGAATTCAATCGGCGGCAGCTCCTTGTCGTATTTGCTGATGAAGGTGGTTTCCGGTGTCAGGATCTGATGACTGCGCATTAATTCAGCAAGATAGACTTTATTGCTGCATTTAATAATGGATTGCGGATCATCAATGACTACGATATTTTCCTGTGCTGCCCGACGTGCCATACGGTAAGTGTAGTGATTGACGGAGGTGGTGGCACGTATGAACAGCGCATCGTATTCGGCAATGGATTTGCTGTCGCTTTTCTCAATAAAATCAACATTAAGTCCCATGTCTTCGCCGGTGTTGGCAAAAAAATCCAATGCTTTTTTGTTGGATGGGGCATTGGGTTCGGTGGGATCAACCAAAATAGCCAAATCATGGTAACGTTGTTTTTTACGCCACTGATGAAACCGTTTTTTCGACAGGTAGCTTTCCGCTGCCTGGCGCATGAACTCGCGGTGGTGTGCCGGAACCCCGCTTAATGACAAAGGTTGAAGGTTTTTAATCCGCCATTGCTTGCGCTTTTCCAGGGTGAAGCGGATAAGCGGCAACGGGAATAACCCATGCAGTTTTCTGGCCAGATCGGCATGGCATTTCGCCATGTTCTGACCGAAATACAGACTAAAAACAAATTCGGTGCCTTTGATGTCCTGCAGACTGTGCTGTATTTCTTCATCCACTTCCTGAGAAATCAGCTTTGACAAACTGGTGTTCATGACATCCTGGATGCTGTGTACCGATGGAATGGCTTTGTGATCCCGTGCATGCGCCAGAAGCGAAACATAATAGCCAATGGTTTGATGCTGATAGGATTGGCAGAGGTTAATGACGCGCAGGGAATTGTTTTGCAGGAAATTTTCGCTGGAAAGGTATTCCGACGCGTGAACGTTGGCGGCTAAGGGGCTTAAAAATTGCCAACTGTCAGGGTCATCCGTAACGATTATAGTTTGCATTGGGTGCTCTTTGGTTGAATGATAAGTAAATTGGCATCATAGGTCAGTACACCAAGCATGATGGCGTTAATTAAACGATGACTGCTCACTTTGTAATAATTGTCATGTGAGAGCGGGTTTTCACGGTGCGGATCGGCGACTACGATAAGCCTTTTTTTAGCATCATAACCACAAAGCACAACAAAATGCCCGCAGGGTGTCCCACGAATATCATCGTAATAAGCTTCACCTTTACTAGTATAGCGTTCTCTGGCGCTGCGGTATAAATACGTGGCGCTTAAGCCTGTCAAAATGGGGATGCCCTGCTTAAAGTAATCCTTCAGCAGCTGAACACTCAGGGTGCGGAAACGCAAAATGCCGCCCAATGACACGTATTCCATGTAAGCTTTACTTGCCTGAAGGACTCCTGCCGTGCGTTTATAACGCATTTGGGTATTTAATTTCTGCAGCAGGAGAGTGGTCTTTGCTTCACCCTGTTCAAACCAGGTGGGGTCAAAAATATTGAGGTTGTTAATGTAAATGATGGTATCAAACCCATGCATGAGCGCGTGTTTACCGAGCATGGGGGCAAGTGTTCCGCCGGAATGCGAGCGCTCCACGTCCTTAATCACCTGGTCAAGCGGGATATCCAGTCCATAATAGCGATAGATAGCCTGCAGACTGGTGGGGCCGCAGCTCTCATCATCAGGTTGTGTGTTGATACAGAGATCAATCATTGTTTTAAATTATTGAAAAACAGTGGCTTGGTTCTTAAAACGTTAGTCTTCGAGTCCCTAATTGTCAAATGCTGTGATGAGAATAAAATAATATCTGGCACTGTTATTGCTATGATATGAACAGGGCCTGAAGTGCTTCCTTTGCGGCTATACTTACCTGGAAGCGGACGATATCATTTCCTTTAAGGATGCTGTTTTGACGGCGAATGGATTAAGGTCAAAGCGATATTATTTTTGCTACGCGCTGGCAGCGGCGGCGTATTTGATCGCGGTTGTGATCATGGTTGGCTGGATAACACGTGCACCGCAATTTGCGACGTTTGGCGCAGGCTCTCTGGTTATGCGCTTTAATACCGCGCTTTGCATTGTCCTCACGTCTTCCGCTGTTTTTGCACTGGCGCTTAAAAAGCGACTGGCGATGCTTTTAAGTCTGTTGTCGGGTCTTATCGGTCTTTTTACCCTGTTAGAGTACGCAAGCGGTTGGGATCTGGGTCTTGACTATTGGTTTCTCATCCCGCAAACCGCCGTTGACAAGGGGTATCCCATTCGTATGGGACCTAATACCGCCTTTTGCATTGTGCTGTTGAACGCGGCTATTCTTTTGTATTGTTTATTTAAAAAAACAGGGACCAAACTGTTGCAACTGGTGCTTGTTGCCCTGGTGCTGTGTCTCAGTCTGGCCGCGCTGTTTGGTTATCTGCTGGATATCCAGCTCATTTACAACTGGGCAGGCTACCCCGGAATGGGAGCTCAGTCTGCTTTTTGTTTTATGCTGCTCAGCCTGTCTCTCGCTATCCTCTTTTATTACCGCCACTTTAAATTTTATTCAAAACACGGCATGGTTCAGACCATGACTATTCTGGTGACCGGGTTTCTGTTTTTTATTTTACTCTGGCAGAATTTTTTAGACGATGCGGCAGAACAATTACGGCGAAAAATTGCAGCCGATACGCGGCTGATTGCCAAGGAAATTGAAGTCAGTCTGCATGACAGCTTTTGGGCTACCCGACGCTTTTTTTCCCGTTTGAACCATCATGCGTTCAACGATGAAGCCATCAGCGAGGATGCGGGAAATTATTTAAAAGACATGCCTACGCTCGCAGCCATTGTCTGGGGTAAGGAAACCCTGTATCAGCACGGGTCAATGGATGACTTGTCAAAACCGCATTTACTGCGTTTAATCAGTCTTTGTCAGCAAGGATTAAAAACACAGGGTATGAGCATCACGGTCGTTGAGCATGCAGCGAGCGGCGCTGTTCCCTATTTATGCTTTGCGCACAATCAAGGCCGTCCGGGTTGGATGTTGTACAATCTGCAGCGCATTGTGTCGGGGGCGGTGAAACGGGCTGATTCCGAATTAACCGGTGTGGAGATTCATTATGGCCCCACCGTTCTCTTCACTCAGATCAATGAGGGAAGTCCGGCTTTTATCAATCGTTGGGCCTATACCGAGCTTCTGCAGTTGGATTTTCTGACGGAACCGCTGGTTTTTAAACTCTGGCCTTCGCCCCGTTACGTGGCAGAAAACAGGCCCTGGTTGCCGATTATTACCATTTTTCTTGGGTTAGCCCTCACCACGTTGCTGGCTTTGGTTAATTTATTGCGCAATAAAGTGGCCACGGACAACACGCAGTTAAAAACGTCGATTACGGACAAAAGCCGTCGTCTGCTGGAAGTGGAGTCAAGATATCAACGGATTTATGACAATTCGCCTGATCTCTACCTCTTTGTGGATCGCACCTGCCGGATAATGGAATGCAATCAGACGTTCATGCGCACTCTGGGTGTTGTCCGTAAAAAAAGTCTGTTAGGGCAATCCGTTTTTGAGGTGCTGAACATCAAAAACACCATGCTTGAAAAAAACATCATGAATCGGATTGCTGCCACCGGAGTGATTAATAACCTTGAACTCGATTTGGTCAATCAATTTGATTCCACCAGCCGGATGATGCTTAAAGTCAGTCCATTCATTGGCGCGGACAATCAGACCATCGGTTATCTGTTCAGTTTTCGTGATATCTCCAACATCAAAGCTTTACAGGAAGAGCTGGCCTCAAAAAAATACAGTGAGAATCTATTTCAGGAAAACAAGACCATTTATGATCTTATCCTTGATGAAACCACAGATGGCTGGTGGGATATTAATCTTGAGACCAAAGAGTGTATTTTATCCAGTAAATTATTGCGTTCCTTAGGCTATGAACGGGACCACTATACGCCGACCCTGGATTTTTTCCGCGACAACGCCTTTCCTGACGACTTTAAATTGCTTGAGAGTAATCTTAAAAAACACATCGTGTCCAAAGGTAAATACCCCCTTCATCAGGAAGTGCGTTATCGCCATCGTAACGGCAAACCGGTGTGGATTCTTTGCCGCGGACAGGGCATTGTCGATCCGGACGGTCGAATACGCCGCGTGGTCGGTACCCACATTGATATTACGACATTGAAATTTACCCAGGAAAAATTATCACTTAAAAACCTTGAGCTTGACCTCATTTACAAAACGACCCGCATGATTCTGGTAACCGACACTATACAGGATGCTTTTAAATTCTGTGCCGCAACAATCAGTCAGGCGATCCGGTTTGCGGTAGGCCTGGTGTATTATGTCAATAATGACACCCCGTATGTCGAGTCGGTCTGGCACCAACCGATGAAAGGAGAAGCAGCCTGCAGCGCCTCACTGAAAAGCCTTGAGTTTAGTAAAAAGGAAGGCATTGTGGGTCAGGTTTTTCAGGAGCGAAAAGCACTATGGCTGTCCTCTGCCACCGCCAATCCCTTTTCGCTGGAACAGGCGCACTGCTCCCATTTTAAATTCAGCGGGGCTTTGGCCTTTCCCATTATCGTAGCGAATGAGATTTATGCGGTGTTTGAATTTTTAAGTGACGAAAACCATACCGCACCCATTGAAGATTTGGACATGATTGACCTGTTGGCCTCACAGATGAGTCTTGCGGTAGAACGCAAAATGGCGTATTCCCAGCTTCAGCATCTCGCCCTGCATGATGAACTGACCAAATTGCCTAATCGCCGAGCCTGCATGGAGATGCTTGAGCTGGCCATCAGCCGTGCCACGCGCAACAAAAGCGAAGTTGGCCTGATGTTTCTTGATCTTGACGATTTTAAAGAGGTGAACGACACCCACGGTCATCATTTAGGCGATCAATTGCTGGTGGAGGTCAGTCAATGCTTTAAACAATCGATTCGCGCCCACGATTATTTGGCACGCTTGGCGGGGGATGAGTTTTTGCTGATTGTGACCGATTTCAGCTCCTATTCCGCTCTCTCGTTGCTGGCGAAGCGGTTGATAGAATCCATTCCTCACCCCCTGGTGATTGACGGTATCGAGGTGAATGTGTCAGTGAGTATTGGCATTGCCGTGTATCCTTTTGCCGCCAAAACGGCCGAAGCCTTACTGCAGAAGGCCGATGCCGCGTTGTACAAAGTTAAAAGCGAGGGTAAAAACAGTTTTTATTTCAGTAACCCGGGCTAGCTAAGGCGCTTCAGCAGGCTTAAACCATAAAAAAACACAGGAATAACTGCACCCAGAGCAAGGATTAAAAAAAGCGGCACAGCCAGTTCGCGGTTTTTATGCAGACTCCATGCTGTCTTGGGGTAGGTTCGGCCTAAAAGGCGTGTCACTACATAAATCAACAAGACCAGGCCATAAAAAAAGAGCGAGTACAACGTCATCCGGCTTATTAAATCAGGCATTTTGGTAAACATGACATAATCCAGTGGCACGTTCACTAAAAAAAAGGCCAAAAACCAGAGGGCCGTTAAATGCGGCGGGATATCCCTGCAGGTGACCAGTGTCTGCCAGCTTAAGACTAAGGGAAACAGCAGCAGGGAAAAATAATACAGCCAGCCAAAAGGGCTTAACAGCAGCATGAGCAGCAGGGTTAAACAAAACGCATAGTGCGGATTGGCTGAATGATTCCCGGGTTTGATGGCTTTGCAGTACCAGTAAAAAATCAGGGTAAAAAACACCAGGTACAGGCTCCTGGTAAGAACTAAAATCCCGGGGTCAGGGTGAACATTGTCAATCAATAGCCGGTACAGGTAGCCATGGATGGATGCATTCCAACTGTCGCCATACCATAATACCCGCTTCATCATGGTGAAGTATTGCTCATAAAGAATGGCGCCGTGGGTGAACAGGGGGATGAGCCAAAGAACGATAAAACTTAAGGCCATGGCCAGACAGACGGTGTATCGTCGTTGCCTGAACGCAAAAACAAACAACAACCCTGGGAAGAGTTTAATGGCGGTAATGCTTCCCCACAAACAACCGGCAAGGCGATCATGGCCGCGGGTGTAGGCGAAATAGCCTGCCATTACCATGAAAAAGATCACAGACCCCATCTGGACAATGACGGTATCCATGAGGGTGTTGAACAACAACAGGTAAACAGCC
This sequence comes from Legionella sp. MW5194, assembly GCF_016864235.1. NCBI lineage: Bacteria > Pseudomonadati > Pseudomonadota > Gammaproteobacteria > Legionellales > Legionellaceae > Legionella > Legionella sp. MW5194. Next base: position 2,923,099 of record NZ_CP045732.1, on the reverse strand, counting down.
AGCAACAGGATCCCATGCCTTTTGATAAAGGGCTTGGGGAAGGCTAGCCTGAACGTAAGCCACGCCCCCCAAATGCCCAATGCAAAAATAAACAAGGACCAGACAGGGACTGCGTACTCATAAGGGAGTTGGGAAAGGGGTCTGAAGAGAAGTAAAAAAATGGGTGGGTTAAGATTGGCCGGCAGCTTTTTGGCATGAGGTAAATAATCCGGAACAAAATTCTGGTAAGGGTCAAGCCCTTGGGACAGCGCCTGCGCGGTTGTATAAAATGCGGAGATATCAAGGCGTAGGCATTTATTAAACTGCATGGCAAAGACAAGTCCATAAACAAGCGTGACTCCGGTAACCAGAATGAACCACAGGCGATGTCTTTTACCGACCATGAGACCGACTCAACCAACTACTTTAAGTGACAGTTCAAGGATAAACCGTGCAACCTCTTCTGGTTCCCTGTCATAATGGATAAACGCTTCAATGGTAAGCGGCTTATTGATGCGCTCACCGCTCTGCCGGGATTCATCAATCATTTGCCTGACCACCTCGCCCTGGTTGCAGACAAAATAAACATCAGCTTCAGGGCGCTTGATGAATTGCGCCTGAAAGGATTTAAAAACCAGGGAGATTTTAACCCCGCTTTTTTCAGCATAATAAAAACCATGCAGACCTCCAGCCAGGTCAGCCCCAACGGACAGTGCGCCAAAATACATGGAATTCAAGTGGTTTTTGCTGCGTCGGGTTAAGGGAAGTTTGACTACCACCTGCGCATCATCGATGGATAAAAGTTTAGGCTTCAGATAACCGATTAACGGTACCTTGAAATGACTGAATTGCCAAAGAAAAATACGAAAGCGGGTTATTGGTTTCATGCCTGTGTCCTACACTTGCTCTAGCTTTCCCGGTTGACTTCCAGATTGGAGATAATCTTTTTTACGCCTTTGACTGCATTCACCCGTTTCACAATGGCGATGATTGATTTATTGGTTTTAACGCGGCCAGACAGGGTCACAGCGCCATTGCTGGTCGTGGCGTTAATCCCTACCAGGGGAATGGTTTCGTCATCGAACACCTTTGCCTTCAGTATGGCGGCTTCCACTTTGGCAGTGATGTAGGCATCGGTAAACGAGGTGTTGACCGGCTGAATGATTAAATTTTCAATTTCAACGGACTTGACACCCTTGGTGTTTTTGGTAAGGCGAAGGGCGTTAACAAAGGCTTCCCGATCATTCACGTGGCCGTTTAAGGTGACAATGCCATCGCGGGTACTTACCGAGATTTTCAGCGGATTGAGATCACGGTTTTTGGTGAATTTCGCGGTAATTTTGGCAGTAATGACGGAGTCGCTTAACGTCTGTTCAATCTCTTTCAGGTTCGTTTCCGCATGAGCGAAATTCACGGACAACAGCAGCAGGGTGCTTGCAATTAAATGGATGAGTGCGCGCATAGAATTTCGCAGGGCCGGGGCTATTTCCCCAGTATAACATTTTTTAGCCAGGTTCCAACACCATCGCCGTTAAGGATAAGGCTGCTTAATCATGCTGACGCTTTGCACCAGGTAGGGAGGGTCGCCATTGACTTTAACCACCACAATGGAAAAGGCAATCTGGATGCTTAATTCGGGTATGGCAATGGCCTGATTAATCCGCCAGAAATGAATGCCGGAAAAATAACCTTCATTGATAATTTGTGCGTTACCCAAAGCCTGTGGATGCAGAGAGAGCTGGTTTTCTTCGATAACGGAAAGGTAATTGCCAAGAAAGCCGCGCAGCGCGTCCCTGGCATTTTGAGTGTAATTGATGCGGTTGCTAGCAATGTCCTCTTCGTAACTGTCGTAATTAACCGTTAATGTGTTCAATAACGTGGTCTGAGCCCAGGCGGCAACCTCATCATCCTGGGCATCAGCATAAGAAAAAACGGGCAGAGAAAAAAGGAATAGTAGAAAAAAATTGCGCAATAGGCTACTCTTCACGATGGTTTCCTTGTAACAATTACAGCAATTTTGGTTGATAATTAACTACTATTGTCAAAAATAAACATTGGTTTAAGAATTATAGCAGAGATATAATTTGTAATTTTTTTCAATTAATCCGGCACTTCCATGCATTCCATTACCATTCGTGGCGCGAGAACCCACAACCTGAAAAACATTGACGTGACCATTCCCCGCGATAAGCTCACAGTCATTACGGGCCTGTCAGGCTCCGGCAAATCGTCGCTGGCCTTCGACACCCTGTATGCCGAGGGGCAACGCCGCTACGTGGAATCGTTGTCGGCTTATGCCCGTCAATTTTTATCCATGATGGAAAAACCGGATGTGGATGCCATCGAAGGTCTGTCGCCGGCCATATCCATCGAACAGAAAGCCACATCGCATAATCCGCGTTCCACTGTAGGCACCATTACCGAGATTTATGATTACCTGCGTCTATTATTTGCTCGGGTGGGGGAGCCCCGTTGCCCCAGACATCACATCAGCCTGCATGCTCAAACGGTCAGCCAGATGGTTGATCAGGTCTTGTCCATGCCGGCAGACAGCAAAGCCATGATTTTAGCGCCGGTGGTTCGCGAGCGGAAAGGGGAACATTTGCAGCTGATTCAGCAATTGCAGGCCCAGGGTTATGTCCGTGCCCGCATTGATGGGGAATTATGTGAGCTTGACGATCCGCCGAAACTGGCTCTGCGGCAAAAACACAGCATTGAGGTTGTGGTCGATCGCTTTAAAGTGCGCGACGATATTGCGCAACGGTTAAGCGAATCGTTTGAAAATGCACTTAATCTGGCGGAGGGCATCGCTATTGTCGCGTCGCTGGACAACGATTTCACAGAGATGGTGTTCTCTTCCAAATTTGCCTGCCCTGAGTGCGGTTACAGTTTAAGCGAGCTCGAGCCGCGGCTGTTTTCATTTAATAACCCTATGGGCGCTTGCCCCGATTGCGACGGTCTCGGCGTCGATCAGTATTTTGACCCTGAGCGCGTGGTTCATGATGACAGGTTAAGCCTGGCCGATGGGGCCATTCGCGGTTGGGACAGGAAAACCACCTATTATTTTCCGATGCTTGAGTCTCTGGCGCAGCATTATCAGTTTAATGTGGAAACACCGTTTATCGATTTGCCGGAAAAAATACGGCAAATTATTCTTTACGGCAGCGGCAGCGAGGTCATTGAGTTTCGCTACCAGCGTCCGCATGGCGATTTTTTGTCAAGACGCCATGCGTTTGAGGGCATCATTCCCAACATGCAGCGCCGCTACCATGAGTCAGAGTCCTCCATGGTTCGTGAGGAACTTGCCAAGTACCTTTCCTCACGCCCATGCCAAACCTGTCAGGGGGCGCGGTTGCGGGAAGAGGCCCGGCATGTGTTTGTGGATAATAAAAACCTGCCGGAGATTTCTGCCTATTCGATAGAAAACGCCTATGACTTTTTCAAAGGGTTGCAACTTGACGGCTACAAAGGGGAAATTGCCGCCAAAATCAATAAGGAAATTGTGGAACGGTTGGGTTTCCTGGTCAATGTAGGCCTGGATTACCTCTCATTGGCCCGCAGTGCCGAAACCCTGTCGGGGGGAGAAGCGCAACGCATTCGTTTGGCCAGCCAAATTGGTTCGGGATTGGTTGGCGTGATGTACATTCTCGATGAACCGTCCATCGGTCTTCATCAACGCGACAATGACCGCCTGCTTAAAACCCTGCTGCATTTGCGTAATCTTGGCAACACGGTTATCGTGGTGGAGCATGATGAAGAGGCCATCCGCGCGGCTGACTACGTACTGGATGTGGGACCTGGAGCCGGGGTGCACGGCGGCATGATCGTAGCGAGCGGCAAGCCCGAGGAGATCATGGCTAACAAAGCCTCTCTCACAGGTCGCTACCTGGCTGGGAAGGAGTCCATTCCGGTGCCGGAAAAACGGGTGAGTGTGGATAAAAAACGCATGATTCACCTGAAAGGCGTGACCTGTAATAATTTAAAAGGCCTGGATGCCAGTATTCCCGCAGGCTTAATCACCTGCATCACTGGCGTATCGGGCTCCGGCAAATCCAGTCTAATTAATGACACGCTCTATCCGCTGGCGGCCAACCGCTTAAATCGCGCGAATCTGCTAACACCCTGCACGATTGAATCGCTGACCGGGCTTGAACACTGCGACAAGGTGATTGATATTGATCAAAGCCCTATTGGCCGCACGCCGCGCTCCAATCCAGCGACTTACACCGGCCTTTTTACACCCATCCGTGAATTGTTTTCAGGCACGCCTGAAGCCCGCGCTCGCGGGTATCAACCGGGCCGGTTCAGTTTTAATGTCCGCGGCGGACGCTGCGAGGCCTGCCAGGGCGACGGCTTAATCAAGGTCGAGATGCATTTTCTGCCGGACATCTACGTCGCCTGCGATGTCTGCAAGGGCAAGCGTTACAACCGTGAAACGCTTGAGATCCAGTATAAAGGTAAAAACATTCATGAGATCCTTGATTTAACCGTGGAAGATGCCCGGGTATTTTTTGATGCCATTCCAGTGCTGGCCCGCAAATGCCAGACATTGATTGATGTGGGATTATCCTATATTCGTCTGGGCCAGAGCGCGACGACCTTATCAGGAGGCGAGGCTCAGCGCATTAAGCTCGCACGGGAATTATCCAAGCGCGATACAGGCAATACCCTGTATATTCTCGATGAGCCGACGACCGGGTTGCATTTTCATGATACCAAACAGCTATTGGCTGTTTTATTCAGGTTACGGGATCAGGGCAATACCGTCGTCATTATCGAACATAACCTCGATGTCATTAAAACCGCCGACTGGATTATCGATTTAGGTCCGGAAGGGGGGAGCAAAGGCGGTCAAATCATCGCGATGGGGACACCGGAAATGATTGCCGCCTCGCCACAGTCCTACACAGGGCAGTTTTTAAAGCCATTGCTGTCGCAGGCTCAGAAAAGTCGCGCATGAATGTCTATCCGTGCGCCAATGGCCTGTAACCTGCTTCCTAAGTCAGTCTGGCAGCCGCAAGGGTGGGCTTTACAGCGTTAATAATCATGCTGCAATGGGGTTAAACTATTTTATTTTCCTGTTACTTTGAGCTATAACTTATTGAACAGTAATAATTAAAGGAATGCAAAAGATGGGCAAATTCCTAATCGTACTCCTCGTTATTGCGGTGATCATTGCCTTTTGGGTGATTGGTATTTACAACGCGTTAATCGGCATGATTGAAGCCATTAACAACAATAAACGCCAGATTGATATCCAGCTTGATCGACGTTTCAAAGTCTTCGAATCGCTCATTGAGACGGTTAAAAAATACATGGATTATGAACAAACCACGCTGAAGGACGTGGTGGCTCTGCGTAATCAGGCGCAAGCGGCTAAGGCGGCTGGTGACGAGCAGGCCAGAATTGCTGCTGAAAATGGCATTTCCCAAATTGCCTCGGGGCTGAACGTGGTTTTTGAGCAGTACCCGGATTTGAAAGCCAACCAGAATGTATTGCAACTTCAGGAAGAAATCGTCAATACCGAAAATAAACTATCCTATGCCAAACAAGCCTACAACGACAGCATTGAACGGTATTACGCCAAGAAAAAATCCTTTGTTGAAGCGATGGTCGTTAATTTTTTCCCGGCAGCTCTGGACAAGCAATTTGAGTATTGGGCGTTGCCTGAGGAACAGATTAAAGCGAACGAAGCTTACACGGTTAAGTTCTGAGTTAGACCATGGCCCTGTCCGATTACCATGCCACCACCGGTAACTGGCGCGAACAGTTGAGGCGCAACCAGCGGAAAACCCGCACGGTGATTCTCCTGTTCATCGCCATTTACGTAGGCGTGGGGCTGTTAGTTGATGTGGTCATTCTGCAATCCAGCTACCCCGGTCTTTCACTGGAGCAATGCTTCCTTGCGTTGCTGACGCTAAAGGCGGTACCGTATGCGACTTTAACCATGGGGGCAGTGGCTGTCATTTCTCTTTTTGCTGCCTACGCGCTCTATGATCGCATCATGCTGATGGGAACGGAATACCGTGAAATTACCCCCGAAACGGCAGCGAATCTTCAGGAAAAGCAACTGTATAACGTCGTTGAAGAGATGAAAGTCTCGGCCGGATTACACTACATGCCCAAGGTGTTTATTATTGAAGCCAACTACATGAATGCCTTTGCCAGCGGTTACAGCGAAAAATCAGCCATGGTGGCAATTACCCGCGGCCTGATGGAAAAGCTCGACAGGGCGGAAATGCAGGCGGTGATGGCTCACGAACTAAGCCACATTCGCCATCTCGACATCAAATTGACCTTGATGGTTGCCATATTGAGCAATATTTTGCTGATTGTCATTGACATGCTGTTTTATTCCGTCATTTACCGCCGCGATCGCCGCGGCGACAACCGTTTGGTGCTCATCATTGTTCTCCTGCGTTATGTTCTGCCCATCCTGACGGTGTTATTAACGCTCTTTTTAAGCCGTACGAGAGAATACATGGCTGATTCTGGCGCGGTGGAGTTAATGCGCGATAACGAGCCCATGGCCCGGGCCTTATTGAAAATCAGTCAGGATCATGAACAGCACGCTGAGCAATACAACGAGGAGTATGGCAATACCCCCCATGAGCAGGTGCGCCAGGCGTCTTACCTGTTTGATCCCTCAAGCTTTGACCCGGTAAAATCCTTAAGCAGTGCGTTCTCTACCCATCCTGCTGTGGATGAACGGCTGGAGGCGCTCGGATTTAAGCGCAAAGCACCCCGCGCTTAGGGCTGCACCGGGCAGGGCATGCGCTCGTTTTTATACACCAGTTCCCCGTCATAGCTGAGCTTAATGCAGGCATCGTGGTAGGCTACCCCTTGTGTTTTTAATGTCTGCACCAGTGTTCCGCGTTGAAACTGGTCGATGATGTCTTTAAAGACTTTTTTCGACACGCTGCGGTTGACAAGTCCATGATAACAATTAATGACCTCGCTCTGATTCAATAACTCATCGATGGTGCGGTTAAAATCCGTCTTGCTGCGGTAACTGTCGATAGACGCTTTCAGATGGCGCTGATTGGCGAGGAGGATTTCGATGAACGTCATTAAATTTTTAGTTTTTATACTGCGGTAGGAACTAAAAAAAGTGAGCCGTGGTTGAAACGTGGTTTCAAGATGGGCAAAGAGGGTTTTAAAATCACTGACAATGACTTTAATTTGCCCTTGTTTTGCAGTAAAAAACTGTGCTTTCTGCCGCTGCTCTTCCAACTGCCGTAAGGCCAGATTGAGCTGGGACTCCAGTTTTTCGATGATTAATTTTTCCTGGGAAATATTACTTTTAAGACGGCTGAATGCTTTGCGGATTTCATCATTGGCGCACTCAAAGCTTTTCTCGTAACGATTAAAACGTTGCAGGATGATGTCAATGCGCGTTCGCATATTCTGCTTCAGCGTATAAATTTCCTCGCTGGCCATTTGAATCTGACTGGATTGATGGCCGCGCAGTAACTGCTGAATTTCATCCAGCTTGCCATTTAAATCCTTGTTAATGTCATTGAGATCATTGATGTTGTCCTTAAATTCATCCAGCAACAAGGTGTAGATATTGCCATTAATCGTTTCAATCTTTTCGATGTGGGCAAGATTCTGCTCTGTCTTTTCTTTTAACTCCGCAATGGTTGCCTGAGTCGTTTGTAACTGACCATGCAGCAACCTGACATCCTGGCTTAATGCGGCGATTTGCTGCTGGTTCTTGGTGTATTCGGACTTTAAGCGACTGTTGTTGGCAGCCAATTGTTTAAGGTTTTCTGATTCCAGCGTCACGTGCTCAATCACCACCTGCCGGTTAGCGAGCACATCGTGCAGTCGACTCAAAAAGGCTTCGATGGCGCCATTGGTTTGGCTTGCGACTTGCTGCTTGGTTAAATCATAAAGACGCGTCAACTGGTGATTCAATGTCATGTACGCTGCGAGATTGCCGCCTTTCGTCTCATGAAAATGAAATTCCTGCTCCTGCGTGACTAAATTAAGCAAACGGTTTTGAGGCACATCAAGCCAGCCAAAATGGGCATTGCCAATGTTTCTCAGGTAGTCGTAGAGTACCGCATCAATTTCCACCACGTTATCGTCAAATTGCAATTGGTAAGTGCTGGTCAACCGCGTTGGGTTATAAATGGTCCGTAATCGCAGTTTGCCGGAAAGATCAAGCAGAAGCTTCTCGGCCTGCTGAATTTGAAAATAAGTCAATTGCAGGGAGGTCAGCAGGTTTTTATCGATTGATGGCTTGGGCGTGGTTTTGCTGGACAGGTTGATCCCCAGACTATCCACCAGGCCGAACTCTTCCAGTAACCGCACGACATTAAACTGGTAGACGCGATTTTCAGGGGTCTGAACAGGTGAATCCTCGGTACCCACTGGTGTGTCCAGGTAATGCCTGTCTAAAAATGCATTGTGGATGTAATCCATTCGCACGCGCAGGCTATTCAACATCTGAATGCAGCGCCGGAATACGGAGTTGGTCACCACTTTATTCTGTTTTACCAGGCTTTTATCGGAAGCCTCTTCCGTTTTGATGACAAACGATTGTCCATTCCCTGTCATGGGAATGCCCTGCGCTTCGAGCCATTTCGGATCGTTAATGTGGTGCAGTAACTCCGAGAAAGCCGGGTGGCGTGTAAAAAAATGTTCGATGCGCTGCAGAGCCGCTTCGTAAAAGAAAGAGATGATGAAACGCTTCGCCTGATACTCGCCGCGTGCCAGCAGGCCGCGGTGCCCGTAATTGACTGCGGATTGAAAAAAGTTCTTTTCAAGGGCCTGGCAGACGAACAGCAATTTGCAGATCATGGCCAGGTCTTCCGCGAGAAGCGCCTGCTCTTCGACGCTTAATGTGCGGTAGTGGTATTTCTGATTCCAGTTGGCTATTGCTTTAAGTAGGGCGGGATCGCTGAACAGGTCCTGGTATTGAACAAAGGAAAGCAAATCCTCCTGATGACTTAATTGATTTAAATTTTCAGCGATGACCGCGAAAGGTTTCAGCAGGGTATAAATTCCTTTATCAGGGAAGGGTAATGAGCCAGTGGCTTGCGCCGTATCGGCTCTTAACATGCCCTGCGCCATTTTATACGTGGTGATTTCTGTAAATTCTTTGCCCGCCTGACTATCGAATAAACGGGCAACCAATTCCAGAAACGTACTGGTCAAACCATGCAACTGAATGGATGATTGCTGCGCCAATTGTTGGATGCTGATGTCGCGTTGTTCAAGAATCAATTGGTCAATTAATTGGTCATAATGCCCCTGGACCCGCAATGCCAGGGTTTCGCGTTGTTTCGTCGTGGTAATGAGGTATTCGTGGAGATTTTTATTGAAATTGCCGGTCAATAGTTTGTTATGAAGAATGTTGGTGTAGAAATTCTTCATGATGTCTTTAAGCTTAAGCAGCCGCAATTCATTCTCATAGCCTGGTAAACTCGCCAATGATTTCATCATCTGCACAAGGATGATGGAGGTGTTGCGCATGATTTGCACCGCGGCCACCGCAGCGGCACGGTTTTCTGAATTAATAACCTGACGGTTAACATTCAGGTAGGTTTCAAAATATTCATTGATTGTTTTTTCAATGGCGTAAGCAGTCGAATGGTTCAGATCCAGGGATTTAACCCCTTCATGCAGTTTTGGGATATGAAAAAACTCACTGCCGCTTCGTTGGCGTAAATAGCAGAACGTGTCAATGTGTTCACGCAGTGCACTGCCTAATTGAAGTTGTAATTCGCAGCCTTTATCGAGGGCATCCAGTTCCTGGAGCATGCTCTCGATGATTTCTTTACAGTTTTCATTCAGGATCTCTGCATGGGTTTTAGGAAGATGTTCCAGGGTAAGGACTAAATTTTTCTTTTCGCAATTGGCTTTCAGCGAATGGAGATAGGCGCCAAATCCTGTTCCGAGTATCAAGCCTAATCCACCGGTGATGGCGTGGCCGCTGCCTGGACTGACGACTGCACTGATGAGGGAGTCCAAAATTCCCATGGTGACCTCCTGATGCTTTATGAAATTCTTTCTATAACAATTCCCGAGATGTAGATGCGTTAAACAGAGTCCAAAGTGGATTAAAGTTAAATTTAAAGATCATTTACTTACCATATACCAGTCTAAACAAGAGCGTCAATCCCTGGAGGAAAGAGAAATAAGGCCAGTTGTGATGGATTATGGTTGTTTTAAGCTTTTGTTAATCTGAATGTGAGATATTAAGACCAATTTGGTTACTTATTCTCCTTTATGCGTATTAAATCCATTACTGAATTACAGGCGTTTCTCATTGATGAGAAAAAAATAGCCTTGGCAACGCGATTATGGGAATCGTCTCAGTCCATTGCCAACACTCCGGCAGAAAAATACCTGGTCGACACGCGACACATTCCGGCGACAGTAGCCAGAAGCCTGTCCTTTAAACATTTACGCGGTCCCTTGGGCATTAAGGAACTGGATGACAACGAGCCGTACCGTGATTACCTGGTGACCCCGGTTCATGACCTTGATAATCGCTTAATGGGTGTACAACTCATTCAAGTCGGGGCTGATGGCCAGAAGGCGCAGGGTAAATCCCGTAAATTCTATTGCAAAAAATACATTGGCGCGACCAATCCGCCGCGTCTAGGGAAAGCGGCCATTGTCAATCCGGGTGTCTCTCGGGATGAGGTCTACATCGCGGAAGGGGTTGAAACGGCGGCCAGTGTGGCAGTTATCGATGCGATCAAGGAAAATCATGCCATTTTAGCCTCCATGGGTGTTGATGCTTTACCGACCGTATTGGGGTATGTCAAAACCCATTACCCTCCCGGGGCGACCGTCGTCTTCCTGAAAGATCATGACAAGGACAATTCTTCAGCCAATCAAGCGTTTGGCAGGGCAAAAACCCTGTTTATTGAGGCCGGTTACAATGTAGTCGTTAAAGAACCGCCATTGGAAGAAACCGACTGGAACGATGTGCTGCAGAGCGAAGGCCCTGAAGGATTACATGGCCATTTTGACGATCGGGTGTCAAGCAGTAGGCCTGAGCGGCAAAAAGAGGAACTGGATAAAAAATCAAAGCATAGCCAGCGAACGGAGCATTACCCCTCTCCGGCGGTATTCCGGTATTTTAGTTGCATTTATAACGAATTGTTGGCTTTTGAATATTTTTCAGAGAAAAAAGCCCTTTTTTGAATGTCAGTTATGCCTTGCCCGAGCTTGAAAAAAAGGTTCTCAGGCTGGGTGAAATACTAGCGATTCAAGATGACTTTGATGCAATCCTGCGCGAACTCAAAGAAATCAAAGCCGACATTAAAATCATTAATAACGCCTGGGCTCACTTGACTGGTCAGTCCTTGGGCAATCCTGTAGAAAGTCTTCAACCGTTTAAAGCAGCCTTGAAACGCTATGAAAAATTGACTGAAAAACGCAAAAAGCTGCTTAATGAAGAACTGGAAAATTTTTCTCTAAAAAGCGATGATTGTGATGCCGCTGTTTATAGAGCCTATTACACGACGCTGGAATTATTGAAGGCGCATGTCGCGTCCTTGTCTTCTCAAGACAAGGAACAGTTTAAATACAGAAAATTTTTAAACGAGCGATTGCAAAAAATAGCTAAGGAAATTCAACTTCTTGAGGGAGAGCAGCAGCAATTAGCGCGCGAGCCTGTGACTGCAAACCTGTTAAGTGAACAGATGCAAGCCCTGCAGGCAGAAAAAAAATTCCTTCACCAGGAACTGGCAGTCCTCGATAAGCAGCTTAAATTGTTGGCGTATCACACCGGACTTTCCGGGGAGTATGCCCGCTATTCCCGCCATTTTGTTGATGTTGTTAACCAAAGTCTGCTGCAATGTGAATACAACTACTCCACGATCAGGCAACTGGCAACCCGGGAGAAAGAACAACTACGCAATCATCTGCAAAAAGAATACGGCAAATTGCTGGATAAAGCGCGGGCTTCCTGCCGGAAATACATGGCTGGTGAGATGGTCAAGCTTCAGAGTGCAATCCAGAGTTTATATCAAGACACGGCGTTGCAAATCGAACAATTGGAAGACGCATTACCGCCGCCAGCAACGCGTTTTCAGCACTATAATCAGGCTTTTCTTGAGTTAGGCCATGACTCTTCCGACGCCAGAAGCCTGCAGGAGTGGGTGAATAATCTCACGCAGTTTAAAATGGTAGGGCCTCTGGTTTACCCCTATCCCGATAGGGGTATCGAGTCCGACGTTGCTTTTGTCGATACCTTTTTGGATTACGATTCCGATGAGGAAGAGACAATAAGCACATTGACCTCCGCCGTGCTGACTGCAGCTGGCGCCGAATACGATGATTTAAGCGGTAGAAATACGCAACTCGAAATGCAGCAAAGGGAACAAATAGCCAGATTGTGCGGTATCGATGAGAATGATGTCACGGCAGGCTTGTTGGACACGATCATGGATTTTACCCAGAAGCTGTCATTGAGCCTGTATAAATCCTTTACGGTGATGGATCCGGAAACAAAGGCCAGACAGGAATTTGACGGTATTGCGCTTCGCGGCCATTGCCTGACTATTATTGAACGTAAATCGAATGATGGAACCGGCGATGGGCTCCTGCAGCGCAATTTTTGTCAGAATAAAATCATTGCAAAAATGCAATTTTTACAAAAACGCATCATGAGCAAAATCATGGATCACCCAACGCCTGAAGCCTGGTTGCTTCTTGATACGCCCGAGCCTCAACCCTGGTATAGCAGACAGTTTACTCCCGAAAGCCAGGAGCGTCTGGTTCACGCCGCTAAAACCAGAATCATTGAGGCGTTTAAAGCGATTACCCTGGAATTTACTTTAAATCGCGGGAAGGCTTTTGCCAGAGAAAACTACACTGGTTTGTTTTTTAATAGAGCGCATGATTTGCACGATGTACACATCCGATTTTCAAGGCAACAAAAAGGCAATGAAAAAATTGCCCATGCGCGAATTGAAAAACGGGCAGGCGTCCGCTCTTCCCGCTCGGGTTAATCGCGTAGCCCAGTCCCTTTTTTAAGCATGTAAAGGTTGAGTCCGGTCAGGAATGCCAGCAGGGCCAGTATGATTAACAGGGCTTCAGTCATGGGTATTTCTTCCTGATTGATCATGGCGTGCCGCAGTGCATTGACCATGTAAAGAATGGGGTTAAAGTGAGAAATCGTCTTCCAGATGCCAGGCAGCATGCTCGTTGAATAAAAAACCCCGCCCAGATAAGTCAGCGGTGTTAATACGAAGGTCGGGATAATCATGACATCATCGAAATTGCGGGCGACCATGGCATTGGTAAAGCCGGCCAGTGAAAAAATAGCAGACACCAGGATAACCACGAGGCAAGTCATGCTGAGACTGTAAAGTTCTATCCGCACAAAAAAACAGGAAACAAGGTAGACCAGCAGCGCCACGATCATTCCTCGTAAAATACCACCCAGGACATAGCCCAGCAGCAACAGGCTGTCGTGCATGGGGCTGACCAGCATTTCTTCCACGTTTTTCTGGAATCGTGAGCTGAATAGCGAGGTAGAGACGTTGCCGTAGGCATTGGTAATTACCGACATCATGATCAAGCCCGGCGCAATAAACGTGGTGTACAAGACGCCGCCGACAGGGCCTATGCGATTGCCAATCAAGGTCCCAAAAATTAAAAAATACAGGGCAGTGGTAATGACCGGCGGTAAAAACACCTGGCTTGCGATGCGGAACATACGGACTAATTCGCGGCGAACCAGGGTATACAACGCGACAACTTGACGATTAATGGTCATGGTTAATTAAATCCAGAAAAAGTTCTTCGAGGCGATTGGTTTTGTTACGTAAACTGTGGATACGCAAACCCCGTTCGCTCAGTACTGAAAACACGTCGTTAAGCGACACCTGATTGTCGACCCGCAATTCGAAGGTGTGATTATCAATCAGGGTGGCACTGAAAGGCTCAAGGGATGGCAGCTCCGTGATGGGTGATTCGGTGTTCAATACGAAGGTTTGATGGTGAAGTGTTTTCAACAGTGCTCTCATGGACGTGTTTTCGATAATTTGGCCCTGATCAATGATGGCAATGTTTTTACACAATTGTTCGGCCTCTTCAAGGTAATGGGTGGTTAAAATGATGGTTGTTCCCTGGGCGTTGGTTTGGGTGAGAAAATCCCACATGCTGCGGCGAATTTCAATGTCGACGCCGGCGGTGGGTTCATCCAGAATCAAAACCCTGGGTTGATGAATCAATGCCCGGGCAATCATCAGCCGTCGTTTCATGCCTCCGGAAAGGTGCCGGACAATGCTGTGGCGCTTTTCCCACAAGCCCAGTTGCTGTAAAAGAATGTCTGCCTGTTGCCTGGCCTGCTTACGGCCAATGCCGTAAAAGCCGGCTTGATTGATAAGGATTTGATCACAGGCCTCAAAGATGTTCAGATTGAATTCCTGGGGCACCAGACCCAGGCAGGCTTTGGCAAAATCAGGTTTTTCATCCAGGTCATACCCGTCGATTGAAATTTTACCCGAGGTTTTGGTGACCAGGGTGGTAATCAGACCAATGGTGGTTGATTTGCCTGCGCCATTCGCACCAAGCAGGGCAAAAAAGTCGCCTTTTTTGACCGTAAGATTAATGCCTTTTAGAGCCTCTACCCCATTGGCATACGTTTTACGCAATTCGTTTATTTCAAGGGCGTACATAATATCGCTTGCAAAGTAGAGAATTCTGATTACACACGAGAATATCAGGTTTCTTTGATTTTATAAATTAAGCGGGGCGCTGCTTCGGGTTTTAAGCCAACCGGCGAGACTGTAACGGGTTTTGCGGGTTATACAGACCTCGTGGGGGAGTTGGCTGTCAAAACAGATGAAACGATTGCCCAGGGGAAGTACCGTTTGCAGATGTTCCTCCCTGGCATTATAAAGCTTCAATTCCCCACCCCAGGTGGTTTGCCAGTTATTGTTTAAATAATAAACACAAGAGAGGCGCCTATCGCGTGTGTTGATGAATTGATCCACGTGCCGGCGATAAAAATCCCCCGGTTGATAAATCGCAAAATGGGTTTCGAAGTGAGCGAGGCCCAGGTAAAACGTCTGATTCAGGGTGCTGGCTAACCGGTGAATGGCGGTATAATAGGTTTCGATGGCTTCATGCTCCGGCGTGTCGTGAAGCCAGCGAATTTTGTCCCGTCGAATGCTCTGATCGTGCAAAGTATCCAGTTGGCGTCCAATGCGAGCCTGTTTAAACTCACCTGTTTCGGCCATTTTTTTTGCCAGCGAGAGCAATTGCTGGTGGGTGGTATCGGGGAGAAAATTCTCAACAAGACTGTAACCCTGCCCATGCAACTCGTCAGTCAATTTGGTAAAATCAATCACAGCACCCTCAGGCATTCATTACGTGCTGAAATTTTACACATAAATGCCATAAATGACAGTCTGTTAATCCCAATAAGGGTATTTTCGTGCGGGAACGCAGGGGCTGTCGACGTATTCGCCATTAATTTTTAATACCATATTGACGCTGCGACGATGGTAGCGGGTTAACACATCAAATTGCGCCGGCGTCAGGTAACCGTACGTGTTGCCGCAATAAACCAGGGATTGTGCCGCATGCGACGGTTTCACCTGCATGGGAATGTCACAATCCCATCGGAAACGGGTCAGATCGCAATTGGCCATTGCGGTGCTTAGGGGCAATGTGATTAAAATACCTGCGAGACTTAATGTTTTCATGCGGCTTGCTCCTTGCCTGTTCTTATTATTAACCTACGGGCATGCTTACGATTTGAAAGGCTCTTTATGACTATAGATTATTTTTTAAGAGCTTGCTGACGACCTATTTGGAGATGGAATGCTCGAATCGACCGAGGAATACTTAGCCTTATTGCGAAAGGGGGAGCTGTTGAGCGCGCTGGAATGGGTCTCCTTTCTCGAGCAATCGTATGGCGGAAAAAATGAACAGATCTCAGCTGATCAACTCTTGCCCGTGGCTATTTATGATCTAATCAACCATGGCTTTTCAAAAGCAGACGATCTTCCTGCCATTGTTGTGTTATATGCCTTGATCAATGAACAATCCTCGATGTTGCCTGGATCGCTGGATTATGCTGCCACCATTCTTGTCAGTGCCGCCATGCAATGCCTGGTCTATGAGGATTTGCAAATCCTCAGTGAGTATAAACAACAACCCGTAACGCATAATCTCAAAACGATTGAGCAATTGGTCTCACAGGAAACCGAGGCGTTCACTGCCTCAATCAACCGTGATCGATTGCTTAAGAAAAGCGACGAATTAGCACTGCTCACCAAAAGCAACCCGTATTGTAAACAAATCCAAATCACCAGACAGCGTTTGCTGCAGTTGGACTTGTGTGAGGCCTATGGCGAAGAATTAAAAAATCAAACCGATAAGGCGTTTGCGCTCAGGTCAGGGGTAGTTCAGGCCTTACTTGACCAATTTAAAAAGAAAATAGGCAGTGATGAGAGCGAGAATTTGCTGAAAGACTATGTCAATAAACTCCGGGAAATGGGACCTGAGATTTGGGAAGAAAATCTGTATTTATCCAAATTGGCGCCTAAAAACGTGCTGGAGGATTTTCTCGACAATACCAAAACATCCCTGCATTTTTTTATCGGAAGCTGGTTTAGCCGTTTGATTAGCAATGCTGAGGTTGAGTTGCCCAAAGAAACCAAAACAGACAAGGAACAAAGTCCTCAGTTATAGCCTTCGTGCGACAATAAATCATGTTTGTAACTTAAGGCATTCGCATGCCCCATGTAACCACCCGGGTTGTCCTTACCGACCACACGATGGCAGGGGATAAATAGAGCAAGGGGATTGCTTTTACAGGCTTGCCCTATTGCACGTGGGCTGGATTGCAGTGTATTGGCCAGTTCCCCGTAAGTGACGGTGCGGCCTACCGGAATAACCAGCAGAGCATTCCACACGCGTTGTTGATAAGGGGTTCCCAGGGGCTTTAAAGGGAGCTGAAAGCGGTAATGGGGATCGCTGAAATAATGGTCAAGTTCCCGGGCAATGGTCAGGCACAAGGGGGTTGTTGTGGGTGCTGCATTGTCAAACGGAGTGTGGCTGAACACAGCTCCAAAGACAAAATGCTCATCGTACCGAACATTAAGCCAGCCAACCGGGGTTTGATAGGCAGTCAAACTGAGCATGGCAGGAAGAAAGGCATCCTGTCGAAACAGGATGCCTTTGCAATTACCCTTCTTTCTTACCAGTCAGTTTTTCTTTAATACGGGCAGCACGACCAGCCAGATCACGCAGGTAATAAAGCTTGGCGCGTCGGACGTCACCACGGCGTTTAACAGTAATGCTGTCAACGATTGGGCTGTAAGTCTGGAATACACGCTCTACACCGACATTGTGAGAAATTTTACGAACTGTAAACGCGGAGTTCAGACCACGGTTGCGTTTAGCAATCACGATGCCTTCAAAGGCCTGAAGACGCTCACGGCTTCCTTCTTTTACTTTTACCTGCACCAGAACAGTATCCCCTGGGCTGAATTCAGGAATGTTTTTGCCTTTCATTTGTTCGGCATTCAATTCATCAATGATGTTAGTCATGGTTACTCCTCAAATGGGTGTTCCCTATTAATCAGGATCACCGTGTTCGCATTTAAATTCGTCCAGTAACTGCCGGTCGAATTCATTGAATTTAATCGTTTCCAATAAACCCGGCCGTTTCAGCCAGGTATTCCCCAAAGCGTGTTTGCGCCGCCACCGCTCAATGTCGCGGTGATTGCCGTTCAACAAGACGGACGGTACGCTCATGCCGTCTATGGTTGCCGGTCTGGTGTAGTGAGGATAATCCAGCAAGCCGTTCATGAATGAATCTTGCTCGGCTGAACCGGCATGGCCTAAACTCCCCGGCAGCAGTCTCACCACGGCATCAATAAAAATCATGGCTGCCAATTCACCACCGCTCAATACAAAATCACCGATGGACCATTCTTCATCCACGTGTTTTTCGATGATTCGTTCATCAATTCCTTCGTATCGGCCAGCAATAAAGAGCAAGGATTGCTTTTCGCTGGCTATCTTGTTCAAGTCGCCCTGGTTAATGGTTCGTCCCTGGGGACTCAAATAAATCGTTTTGCATGGCTTCGGCATCTGCTGTCTGGCCTGCGTTATTGCCAAAGCCAGGGGCTCGTACATCATGACCATACCGGGGCCGCCGCCGTAAGGCTTGTCATCGACTTGTCGATAAGGCCTGGAAGCCCAATCACGTGGATTCCAATAATCGACGCTGGCAATTCCCTGACTGATGGCTCGACCTACAACGCCATGTTCAAGAACCGCAAACATCTCCGGCATTAATGTGATGACGCCGAGATGAATCATTAAAAATCAGCATCCCAATCGACAAGAATCACGTGTTTCTCTAAATCAACCGCTACAACATACCGGCCCGGAATGTAGGGGATTAAATGGCGTTTTTCACCATGGACCACCATAACATCATTCGAACCCGTCGGCATCATGTCACTCACGGTGCCAAAATGAACGCCCTGCTGGTTCATCACCTGCAGGCCCATCAATTGATGCCAGTAATAATCACCCGAAGGTAATTCAGGCAGTTGCTCACTGCTTACAGCAATATCCAGATTAGTCAAACTGGCTGCCTGTTCTCGATCAGCGCATCCTTCAACCAGAGCAAGAATTTGCTTGTCAGTGACATCAACGCGTAGCAAATTAACAGGTTGCCATTGATTATTGCGTTGGATATGCCAGTCGGTATAACGCAATACATTATCACGGGGTTCAGTAAATGAATGAACAGTAATCAATCCTTTCACACCGTGAGCTCGGCCAAAGCGGCCGATAACAACCCAATCAATCGTTTTTTTCACGTTACTCAGCGGCTTGGCTCTTCTTGTGTTGCTTAATCAGTTGGCTGACACGATCAGACAATTGTGCACCAACGCTTTGCCAGTGAGCCAATTTATCCATTTCAACGTGTAAAGGGATTTCCTGGCCACGAGCGACCGGGTTGTAATAACCAATGCGCTCGATGTAATTACCATCGCGACGTCTGCGGCTATCGGTAACAACCATGTGATAAAAAGGACGCTTTTTGGCGCCGCCTCGTGATAAACGTATAACGACCATTGTTTTCCTCGTTAAGAGTGGTTACGTAAAAATGCCGTGTATTGTACGAAAATTAACTCCGTATGGGAAGAGCTTCCTATAATTATTTAAATTCATCCGGAAACATGCCTTTCATACCGGCTAATCCGCCCATACCGCGCATCATTTTCTGCATTGCACCGGGTTTGGTGAATTTTTTCATCATTTTTTGCATCTGTTCATACTGCTTTAGCAGGCGATTAACGTCCTGAATTTGAGTCCCTGAACCTTGGGCAATACGCCGTTTTCTGGAGCCGACGATAATTTTGGGTATACGCCGTTCTTTGGGTGTCATGGAGTTAATGATGGCAATCGTTTGCGCCATGGCTTTATCATTCACTTGATTGAGCGCCTGTTTGGGCAATTGGCTTAACCCGGGAAGTTTGCTCATCATGCCGGTGATGCCGCCCATGTTATTCATCTGCAGAAGTTGCTGCTTGAAGTCTTCCAAATCAAAACTTTTGCCTTTTTTAAGTTTTTTAGCCAGTTTTTCACTGGTGGCCTTATCGGCTTTACGCTCAACTTCTTCAATCAGGGTCAGTATGTCGCCCATGCCGAGAATCCGTTGCGCAACGCGATCGGGATGGAAGGGCTCAAGGGCGTCGATTTTCTCGCCGCTACCCATGAATTTAATGGGTTGCCCGGTAATGTGTTTGACAGATAACGCGGCGCCGCCACGGGCATCGCCGTCGGTTTTGGTTAGAATAACCCCGGTCAACGGCAGGGCTTCATGGAACGCTTTCGCAGTATTGGCCGCATCCTGGCCGGTCATGCTGTCAACGACAAACAAGGTTTCAACCGGATTAATGGCTTTATGAATGGCCTTGATTTCAGACATCATTTCCGTATCAATGTGCAAGCGGCCGGCGGTATCAAAAATGACAACATCGACGTAATTTTTGCGTGCACTATCCAGGGCTTTTTGCGCAATGGAAACGGGCTGCTCATGGCTTTCAGCCGGAAAAAAAGCCACATCCAGCTGTTCTGCCAGCAACCGCAACTGCTCGATCGCGGCAGGGCGGTACACGTCAATGCTGACGAGCATGACTTTTTTGTTTTCTGTCTCTTTCAGGTAACGCGCCAGTTTAGCGGTGGTGGTGGTTTTACCGGAACCCTGAAGACCTGCCATCAGAAAAACAGCGGGCGGCTGGGTTTTGAAATTCAATTCCGCGCGGGTATCGCCAAGAAGATGCACCAACTCATCGTGCACAATCTTGATAAGCGCCTGATCCGGTTTTAAGTTGACATCCACGTCCTGGCCCAGGGCTTTTTCTTTAATCTGGGCGATAAAATCCTTAACGACCGGCAGGGCCACGTCAGCTTCCAGTAAAGAGAGGCGGACTTCTCGCAAAGCCTGCTGGGTATTTTCCTCCGTGAAACGGCTCTGGCCGCTCAGTGTTTTAAAGGCATGCGTCAACCGCTCGGTTAAATTCTCAAACATGACAATGACCCTGTAGAAAAAAGTGGTTATTATACCACAAGGATACGACACAGCATAAAGTACTTTATTATGGTTCGCCGCCCGTAAAAAATACTCTCTGCCAAGCAGAATTCTTTTGTTATGATGTCGGTTTGATTTTACTACCAAGAGAAACCATGGGGCAGTTATCACTGACGACATTGTTCATGCTGCTATTGCTGTTAGTCATTCTGTCGGCCTTTTTTTCCGGTTCAGAGATTGGCATTATGTCATTGAACCGCTATCGCTTGCGCCACATGGTGAAGAAAAAGCATAAGCAAGCGATTCGGGTTAACAACCTGTTAGCTCGTCCCGACCGCCTGCTCAGCATCATTTTAATCGGCAATACGGTAGCCAATATTATTGCCTCCATGCTCGCGACTTTAGTCGGTCAACGCCTTTATGGCGATGCCGGGGTGGCGATTGCAACCGCTATCCTGACGCTGGTAATTCTTGTTTTTTCCGAACTGGCACCCAAAACGCTGGCAGCATTGCATCCCCAGGCCGTCGCTTTCAAAAGCGCTTTGCCTCTGACGATACTGCAGACCCTGCTTGCGCCTTTCGTGAAAACCGTCACCTGGATAACCAATACCCTGCTGCGCTGTTTTGGTATTTCCATCGATAAGGCCCAGAAGGAATTACTGTCCAGTGAAGAACTGCGTTCGGTAGTGCATGAAGCTGGCGGATTAATGCCAACGGAACATCGAAGCATGCTGATTAGTCTGCTGGATTTGGAGCAGGCGACGGTGGAAGACATCATGGTTCCGAAAAGCGACATTGTTGGCATTGATGTAAATCAATCCTGGCACGAGTTGCTTGACCAATTGGAAACAGCGCAACACACACGATTGCCTCTGTATCGCGGTACCATTGATCATTTAATTGGGGTAGTTCACGTGCGTGATTTATTTAACCTGATGGTTGAGGAACGTCTGGACAAGGAGAGCCTCCTCAAGGCTGCCGATGAACCTTATTTTATTCCTGAAGCCACGCCGCTCAATGCACAGATTTTAAATTTTCAGAAAATGAAAAAACGCAGTTGTTTTGTGGTGGATGAATACGGTGATCTGCAAGGTTTAGTCACCATGGAAGACATCCTCGAGGAAGTGGTCGGTGAGTTTACTACGGACATTGCGGCTTTAAGCAAGGATATCATTGAACAGGACGACGGCTCGGTGATCGTCGATGCAAGCATTACCTTGAGGCATCTGAAACGCCTGCTGGGGTGGCAATTGCCGGCCTTGGAGCCTCGCACCTTAAGCGGGGTCATTATCGAGCATCTGGGGTATATCCCGCCGCCTGAATGCTGTTTGCAGATTGATCACTACCAGATTGAAGTCTTGAAAGTGGGCGATAACACCATCAAGACGGTGCGGATGATCAAAATCCCCAACCCTGCTTAAGCTGCTTAAGCGATTACTGTGTTTTTACCTGCTGGCGTTTGCCTTTGATAATGATGTACACGGCCGGCAAAATAAACAAAGTAAAAAAAGTCCCGACACAAAGCCCGCCTATCAGTACAGTGCCGATGGCATGACGCGATTCGGCGCCGGCATCATGCGACAGAACCAGCGGAATTGCACCAAACACCATGGCGCCCGTGGTCATGAGTACTGGCCTTAAACGCAACACCGCCGCCCGTTGAATGGCATCGAGCAGGGTCGCGCCGTTTTGGTGTAACTTGTTGGCGAATTCGACAATCAGGATACCGTGTTTACTGATCAAACCAATCAGTGTAATCAAACCAACCTGCGTATAAATATTTAACGATTGACCGAACAGCCAGGTAAATAGCAGGGCGCCTGAGCAGGCAAGCGGTACAGTGAACAGAATAATAAAGGGATCAATAAAATTCTCAAATTGTGTCGACAGAATGGCATAAATGAAAGCGAGTGATAACAGCAGCAGGAAGAGCATGACATGGGATGATTCCTGCAAGGCTTTGGCCGCTCCGGTCCAGGTTAATTTATAGTGAGACGGCAGGTTTTCTTTAGCCTGAGTCCAGAGCGTTTTCGCAGCATGGGCCATGGCATCGCCTTTTTTTAATTGCACATGCAGCGTAGTCGAGCGCATTTGTTGATAGTGATCAAGCGTTGCCGGTTGTGCCTTGGGTTGCATGGTGGTGATTGCCCCAAGAGACACCCGCTTGCCTTCAGGGGTGGTTAAGTAGAGTTCATTGAGTGCCCAGGGCGCTTTACTGCCTTTGATGGTGACGTTATAAGTGACGCCATCTTTTTCAAAGGTCTGTGATTTGTCTCCACTGAAAAAGACTTCAATGGTTTTCGCCACCTGGCTGGCGCTTAAACCCAGCTTGGCCAACTGGTTGTAATCGAGATCAATGGTGTAGCCCATGGTGTCGAGACGAAGTTCATAACTGACATCATCAAACAAGTGTGTTTTATCCAGCGCCGACTTTAATTTTTCGGTTTCATCAAACAGTTGCCTGTAGCTTTCAGGGGTGGAAATGATTAAAGCCAGTTCTGTCCCGCTTCCCGCATCATCAATGCCGGGTAAGCCTGTATCCCAGCTCCACACGTGCGGATCAATGGAAGGATAGTGATTAAAGGCAGGCCGTAACTCGTCTACCAGCTGGCTGGCTGTACGGTGCCTTTGTGCGTGGGGTTTTAAAGGCAACACAATGCTGCCACCCCAATCACCAATAAAGGTCAGACGATTGGTGGATTCCGGAAGTGCATTGATTTTGGTTTCCAGTTTGGCAATCTTGTTATCCAGAGTGGCCAGATCTTCACCCGCAACGGGAGGAGTATAGATGCCAATCAGGCTGCGATCTTCCTTGGGCGCTGTTTCGTGTGGAATTAATTGATAAAACACCACACAGGCGAGAATCGAGATTAAGGCGGTGGCAAAAGTGAGCTTTTGCCGATGCAGAATAAATTCAAGGGCATGGCCATAAGGCTCGGCTAATTTTTCAAGAAACACATCAAACTGCGGCCACCAGTTTTTGGAGTCTTTACTTAAGAAACGCGCGCACATCAAAGGTGACAGCGTTAAAGCCACAAGGCCTGAAATAAAAACACTACCGGCTAAGGCCACCGCAAATTCAATAAACAATTGCCCAAGCATGCCCTGAATGAATGCAATGGGAAGATAAACGCTGGCCAAGGTAAAGGTCATGGCCACAATGGCGAAACCAATTTCTTTGGCGCCCCGGATGGCTGCCTCGAAAGGCGATAAGCCTTCCTCAATGTGTCGCCAGATGTTTTCAAGGACAATGATTGCATCGTCCACGACGAGCCCAATGGCCAGCACCATCGCCAGCAGCGTCATTAAGTTAATGGAGAAGCCAAAAAGTTTAAGAAACAGCAGAGAGCCTAACAGGGAAACAGGGATAGTAATCAAAGGAATGATGGTAGCTCGCAGGTTACGTAAAAATAAAAAGACAATAATCAGCACCAGCAAAATGGCCTCGCCAATCGCAGAGCGAATATTTTTCAGGGAGGCATTAATAAAATCGGACTGATCAATAATGACTTTGACCTGCAAATCCGTGGGCAGGCTCTGCTGGATGCCATGAAGGACTTTACGAACCTCTTTGGATACTTCGATGGGGTTGGCATCACTGGCGCGATTAATGGATAACACCAATCCAGCATGGCCGTTAACCCGAACCCGCATTTGGCTGTTATCGGTTTCCAGCGCCACATCGGCTAAGGATCCTAAAAAAACCGGGTGTTTGGAGTTGGTTTTGACCAGGAGGTTTTCATAATCTTCCCGGGTATGGAGCGTGGAATTTAAAGTGCTCGGAATTTTATTGCGGTAATTCCCGGCAGGCAGGGAAATGCGGCTTTTATCAAGCGCATTAACGACTTCATCGGTGTTCACTCCAAAGGCAAATAATTTTTCCGGCTTAAGACTAATCGTGTACGTGTAAGGCTGCCCCCAGACATCCACCGTCGCCACGCCCTGAACGCTGCGAAACACATTTTTCAGGTTAAGGTTGGCGTAATGGGTTAATTCACCAAAATCACGGACAGAGGATTCTAATGACACGCCAATGAATGGCAACCCATTGGATTTACGTTGGCGTTCTACGGAAGGCGATTTGACTTGAGCCGGTAACAGGGCTTTGGCCATACCCACGGCATCCTGGGTGGCGCTTAAAGCCCTGTCCATGGAGGTCGTTGGCCGAAAGACCAGCGTGATTTGTGAACTGCCGGCGCTGGATTGGGAGGTAATAGTCTCCAGACCCTCAATCCCGGCCAGGCGATCTTCAAGAATGTTGGTGACGGAGGTTTCGACGAGATCGGGACTGGCATTGGGGTAGCTTGCATACACCGTGATGGTGGGAAAACTGATATCCGGGTACTCACGCACGGAAAGATTATAAAGACAAAGCAGGCCCAAAACAGCAATCATGCTGTTTAAGACGATGGCAATGACGGGATGTTTAATAAAATAACTGGTCAGTTTCATGATGGATCACTGGCCTTGACGTCAGAAGGTTTTACAACATCAACCGTCATGCCCGGGTAAAGACGTTCCTGACCTCGAATAACCAGTTGTTGTCCGGGTTTTAATCCCTGGACAATTTCAATTTGATCTTGTTGCTTAAGTCCGGTTTCTACTGCAACCAGCTCAATACGACGTTGTTTGACCACGTAAACAAAAGGTTTGCTGTTTCTTAAAAAGAGGGCTTGAAAGGGAATAACCACGGTGTCTTTTTTTTCAGCCACCACCAAATCGACGTCAACGGTTGAGCCCAGCAGGCACTCGTCGCACTGGATCGCGACATCCGCAGGGCACATGTGAGAGTCTTCATCGAGCATTTTTTGCAGATGGCTTAAGGCGTAGGTTTTACCCTGAACATAAACGGGCTGTCCTTCATGGATATCGCTTAAGTTACTGCAAGGGATATCCACATCCACAATCAGAGAGGAGGGATCATAGAGGCTCACCACGGCTTCACCGGCATTGACCTCCGCCCCTTCACGTTTTTTATACGCGCCGATGATGCCGTCAAAGGGGGCATAAAAACGGGAGTTATCCAGTTCAATCTTGGTTTTAGACAATTCTTTCTGAGCATCAATCCAGAGTTGCTTTTTTTCTTCTGCTTCCTTGGTGCTGACGTAACCTTTTTTAATTAAGGGACTGATGCGTTGGTATTGTGCTTTGGTCAGTTCAACGGCCGCTGTGGACAATTGCAGGTTTTTTTCACGATCGGGATTGGCAATTTTGGCAATCAGGGTGCCTTTGCTTATTTTTTGGCCGGTAGGAACCAGGGCATCCAGCATGCCGGACTCTTTGGCTACCAGCACGGTGCTGTGTTGAGGATGAATGGTACCCAACAGGTGAATCGTTTGTCTAAGCGTCTGCTTTTTTACGATCTCGATTTCGACCAGTTTATTAACCGGCGCTTCGAGAACGGCTTTGGAGTGAAACAAGGCGCGGATAGAGAAAAGGCCAAGGGTGGCAATCAGCAGAATCAGTGCTGCTTTTTGCCAGTAATAACGCGAACGCACCAGGCGATGCCATTGGATTTTTAACACGATTTTGCCATCATCCAGTTGGGGAGGGCATAGTTTAGCATAAAATGAAATTGGTTTTAATCCGATCAATTTGTCAATAGGTTAACATGCTCGCCGGCTGCACGTAAGTTTTGTAGAATAGTTTTCCCTTTATCAGATGGATCTATCAATGACTAACCTGTTTCAATTATTTCAAAGCCGTGAAGTGCGCTATTTTTCGGACGTCTTTACCTCACGTGCTACCTTCAAAAAACAATTGCAGCCTAAAATCCATACCTCATCCAAATCCCTTGAGGCGTTTTTGAAGCTGGAGAGGGAGTTACAACCCATGCTCAAGACCACCAACAAGGCGTTGACGATTCATTTGGTTAGAAAAACCAATGATGCTTTTTATAAGCACCATAAGGTTGATTTAATGATGGAAAATAACAATCTGGAATCGATTGCCATGGGTGAGCGAATGAATACTGGACGCACCATCTTTGAACATCTTTATCAGGCTGATAAAGAACTGTTATCGCGCTCGTTTAATCATGTCTCAACCCCAAACCTGAGGGAACTAAAATTTGCTATTACCGCGCAATTGGGGCAAAAAAAACTCGTTGAAAAAGTAGCAGTAGAAAAGCAGGAAGCCTGTAAAAAACTGCTCACTCAGATGCAGCACCTGATCATGTCTGCTAAAACGGTCTCCGCTGTCATCGCCTCCGTAGCCTACAGTGCCCGCGTTTTCACGGAGTTGGGTGTGGTGACCAAAGGAAAGCTTTCTGATTCGGCCATCTGCAATTTATTTGAAGAAGATATTCCTGCCGTCTTTGCAACCCAGAAATTAAATACTGGAACGGCTTTAAACCACGTGGGCTCTGCTTTCCAGCTTGAAAAAGTAAGAGAAGAGCTAATCACAAGACTTGAGGATTATTTAAGCCGCCGTGCCAGATTGATTGACGAAGTGGACGCAGAAAATGACCATAGCGGTAATGTCTCGCAACGGTATAAGGTGATTAACCGTGGATTTTTTTATAACAAGGAGCTGCAGGAAGCCCGTGTGGCTATCGCATCGAGGTTATTAATCCAAATCGAGCGTTATCAATTGTGTGATCGTGAAGGGACCGGCACGCCGGAAGACAATGATCGCAAAGCCAAAAATGGCCACACGATTGACACACCGCAACATTTTGCTCAGGCGTTAATAGATGCCATTGAAGACAATATGGATTGTTTTAATAAAAAAGGGCGCGTTGTCGATCAACTGGGTGAGCTCCATGAGTTACTGATGGAGGCACGTCAACAGATGGGCGTGGTTTATACCCAAACGGTGAAAGTCGGTGGGAATTATAACTTGAAGGAGCAACTGGGCCTTGAAAACGTCAGGCAACCGCAAATGACCCACTAACCAACTTGTTCAAGTGGAAGGGATTATTTACTTTCCGTCCCTTCCTTAAGCGACAGCACGCGCGCAGTAAACAGGTAGCCGCCATTACGGATGGTTTTTATCAGTGC
This sequence comes from Legionella sp. MW5194, assembly GCF_016864235.1. Taxonomy (NCBI): domain Bacteria; kingdom Pseudomonadati; phylum Pseudomonadota; class Gammaproteobacteria; order Legionellales; family Legionellaceae; genus Legionella; species Legionella sp. MW5194. The sequence goes on along the minus strand of NZ_CP045732.1, from coordinate 2,895,580 downwards.
AGGCTTTTTTGCATCGGTTTCGATTTTTTGACGCAAGCGGCTGATTTGCACGTCAATGCGGCGGTCAAAAGGGTTCAGATCACTGTTTTTGGTAATCTGCAGCAGGAATTCACGGCCGAGGATCTGTTGCGGCTGCCTGACAAAAGCCAGCAATAAATCATACTCGCCGGCGCTGAGTTGCAGTTCCTGGTGATGTTCATCAAAAATTTGCCGGGAAGAAGGGTAAAGACGCCAGTTGGCGAAGGCAAGGACTTCTTTTTCCTGCTCGACCTCATCGGCAAAGCGCTGGACGCGGCGACTGATGGCGCTGATGCGCGCATGCAATTCCCGCGGGTGAATGGGTTTTACCAAAAAGTCATCCGCTCCGGCCTCAAGCATTTTGACACACATTTCCTCGTTGCTTTTATCGCTGATGACTAAAATGGGAGCCGGGTAACGGTGATAGAGCATATCAATCGTTAAGGCATTGTCTTTAAGCAGCCGCCAGTTAATAAGCAGGGCCTCTGGCGGTTCGTTTTCCTGACCCAGCTGCCGTGTATCGCTGTACTGAACCAGACTGAAGTTAAATTTGGCAAAATACTCCTCCAGTCGTGGGTCTTTGGGGGCATCGTCAATAATCAGTAAGTATTTACGATGCGGCAGCATACAATCTCTCCATCCGTACTATCTCGTTTGATCTGTTTTGTTTCGGACACGATTATATACCGGAAGGTTTTTATTTGGCGATTTTTTTAAGCCGACGCTAATGCGGCTTCGCCCAATGATCGTCTACGTTTTCGTCATTCTCAGGGTTTTCAGAAACGGTATCCTGATTTTGAAGGGCGGATTCAAGGTTATCCTGTTGCGTATTGAACGATTCAAGATTAAGTGTATCCACCAGTTCCTTTTCCATGCTTAATCGATCTTTTTGATCCGGAATTTTGCCCAGTGTTTCACTGATGGCGCCATGTTGTACGGCAATGTGGCCGCCGCCTATGGCCGGTGCTCCCTGGGCATTCATGCTGTTGTCCAGGATGCGATTGGCACTTTCCTTGCCAACGAGTTCGGGCAGCAATTCCGGGGCGAGTTGGCCATTGGCTACTTTTATAGCCAAAAACTCCTCAAATCGTGGGGGCTTCATGTTCATATCCTCTGACCGCTTTATCTAGATCCTAGAAGAAGATGGGAAGTAAATCCAATCATTTCCTGCTATGCTGAAATTAAGGTGCTGCGAGCGTTTAAGCCTTATCAGATGCCGGAGGAATGGGATGCCTCTTTTTAATCGATTGGGTTTGAGCTGGTTAGTGGATAATGCCAGCCGCAACAAAGCGAAGATTAAATTTGCTATTCGCCAGGGAGAGGTCAGGTTGCATCGCTTAATGACCCGCGGACAGTTCTCTTCCGAGCATTGCCTGGTCATTGCGTCCTCTTGCCAGCAATTGGCTGCGCTTTACGATGAATTCATGGCTTTGATGGCGGTCCCTGACCAAACTTTCCCTGAAGACAAGAACACTTTCAACATCAGTGTAACTGTTTCAGAAAGCTACTTGAACCTGCTTAAGTGCAGGCAACTGCTTCTTTCCCCGGCGACGAAAAGCGAGGAAATGCTTGTGCTTGCCCGCGTAAAAAGGCATTACCTTGACATGGTAAGCCTGCTCGCGGGGAGAGAGCCGGCAACCCCTGCTGAAGCCGGGAAGCCCGATCAACTGCCTTTATTGACATTATTTGACCAGATTATAAAAGCCGATTCACCGGCTGAGTGGTTGTGGGCGATGACGCGGTTTGCCAACACGGCGGGTGAAAAAAGTGCGGCATCAGGCAATCTGTTTTTACAGCTTGACGAGCAGCAGTTGATTGAGCTGGATCATCGTCTGGCTTTGCCTGAGTTCCGATCACTCATTAACAGTATTTTTTATTATTGGATTAATCCTGGCCATCTCTATGATTTTTCGCTGCATGCGGAAAAAATGATTTCGGTCAGAAATCGATTCAACACCCTGTATCAGTTTATTGTTTTTTTTCACCAGCAATTACTGCAGGCCTTGCGGCAGCGCGGCATTCACAGCGGCCATGATTTTCTTTTCCACGGCAGCGAGCTGCCGGAAGGAATTACCGTGGAAGCTGAAAAAAAATACCAGGGACTGATTACCGAGGTTATCAAGGATTGGCGTCTAACCCACTGGCTTGAACAGCAAGAGACGTTGGGACAGGCGAAGCTGTTCGACATGTTTCGGGCTTACAAATACTGGTTTAATCCTAACCGACTGATTGACGCGGCCATGTCGCTTAAAGCATCGCTGGCAAGCGGGTTTCCGGTTACCCAGGGGAATGTGTTGTTCAATCAACAAATAAAGCGGCTGTATCAGCACTTGTCGACCAACGATTGCCTGGATTTGTACGGTTATTTTGCCAACAAGGACAGTTCCTATCTGATGCGTACCCTGAATGCGGCTTGTCAAGGGAAGGAGATTACCGATTTTCCCGCCTTAACGCTTCAGGAAAGGGACACGGTTTTTTATGTTTACAGTGTGCTGGAAACCATCATGGAGGCATTGCGGGAGGCGCTTGATGAGCGCGGCATGACCACTGTGCCTTATGAGCGTCAGGTGGGGTTGAAAAAGGTAAAACCGGGGCGGCGTAATCTGCAAGCGCTGAAACGCGTCATCAGCTTGTATTCCGAACCGGCACCACGCATTAACCAACGCCTCGAAGCCCTGTTTAGGGAAGTGGAAGGCTAGGTCTGGTTTCAGGGTAAGTCGATAAATCGTGAGCATAAAATTGCAGCAATTGCCGCAGCAGAGACTGGGCAGGAGAGGCGTTGGCAAAGGGTGTCTGTAGGTTATCCGTCCATTGTCCGTTACTTAAACGCAACAGCACCGGGATATAAAATCGGTCATCCGGGTATAAGGCCAATAGCCAATCGCCCTGGATAACACCGTATATTTTCATGGCATTGATGCTTTCAAGTTTGTCCTCACGCAGTTCCAGCAGGCCATTTTCTGGATTAACACGAAATAACAGAATCCCATATTGTCTTGCTTTTTCCCGAGAAATGAATTGATTGGGAAGCATGCCGCTCTCCAGCATGAACACCCGATTGGCAGGGGGCTCGCTGGAAGTTAACAGGCTTGGCAACAGGGAGAAACCGTCTGTTTTTAATTTTTCAGGCAGGCCGACAAAGGCGGCAATGGTTGGTGCTAAATCAATCAGAGCGACGCGAGTGTTGATGGTTTTTGCCTGGGTCAGGGGGCGATTAGCCTGGGTTATTTTGATGCCAAGCAGGCAGGTGTATTGGGAGGGACTGAGTAAATCCGAGCCATGGCCGGCACTGCGTTGCAGCTCGGTTGACGTCTTGCGGGAAAAATAACTGGCCAACAGGCTGGGCTTTCTACCCTGATAGCCCTCAAGGGTGGTTTTACGGCTGCCTTCTTCATACAGGGCTTCGCCATGATCACTTAAAACGATAACCAGACTGTTTTTAAGGTAACCCCCTTGTTGAAGCTGTGCGAATAATCGCCCGATTTGCTGATCAGTTTCGCGAACGGCAGCATGATAAAGGTTGCCCCGTTCCAGGACGCTGTATTCGTCCCCGACCTCAGCCGGTAAAGAGGGTGCCCAGGCATAGGGCCAGTGCGGTAACGTGAAATGCACCGCCAGAAAAATCGGTTGCCGGGTTTGTGCCGCTGCAATTCGTTCCGCCAGTGCTTTATCAAACGTAGCCGGATAATAGGTGTAGTGGCTGGCGCGGTTTAAATAATTATAAGGGAAAAGCCAGCGACTTAATTTAAAATTAACCAGCAGATTACTCAGGGGAAAATCATTAAACGTACCAATCAGCGCATCATTAATCCCCGTTCTGGGGCCGATGATTTCCTGAAAACCAAATTCCTTGCCCAGCGTGTTAAACCGTCGATCATCCGTGGCAAAAACGGTGTAATAGCCTGCCTGCCGCAACGGCCAGACAATACTGGCTGAACTTTTAACCAATTGGGCGGGCGTTAAGTTTTCCCTTGCCTGATGATGAATAGGGTATAAGCCGGTCAAAATACTTGACCAGGCCGGGTAGGTACGGGCTAAGGGGCTGATGGTGTCAGTAAAGTGTACGCTTTGATTAATGAAACGGAAAAGTGTGGGTGTCTCCGTTGCACTGAGACGTTCAGCGCTGAAGGAATCAACACCAATAATAATGATATTCGGCCGTGTGCTGGTGGGGCTTTTGGCAACTATTTCATCGTCAGGGAGAATAATAAAAAGCGAGAAGGCTATCACCGTGGTCAGTAGGGTCACTGCTGTGCGTGGCTGTTTTCGGATGAGCCTTGCCAAACCCAGCAAGGTTAGCAGCAGAAAAAAGGCAGACAAGGCAAGAAGCAGCCATCGAATCAAGACCAGAGGGATGGGCGGTAAAAACAAACGGCTGAATTCACTTAAAGGGAAGAAATAACAATTAAGGCAAAGGACCCAAAGAATAGTCAGGGCATAAAGCAGCATAAGCAGACGTTGATTATCCTCGAGACGTTTGCCTGCCAGAATTGCCCATAGCCAGAAAGCCTGAAGTAACGCCAATAGTGCATGCAGTGCCACTTGCAGACCGCCTGTGAGTGCCATTTCAAGATAGATCTGGAAAGGCAAGGGGATGGCATGCAAAAAACTGCTGCCCAGGCTTAAAATATAGGCAAACTGCAATCCTAAAAAGACTAAATTAAAAAGGAAGAAATGATTGAAATAATGCCAATACGCGGTTTGTTCCTTTCTCTTCACGATGGATCAACGGTGCTGTTGAGATGCCAGTTATACATGTAATTTTCAATGGTATTGACATGTTTCAGCTGACTTTTTAAAGGTTCGCGGGCATAGTATTTAATGTGATTAATGATATCCAGTTTGGTGCCGCCAAAATCATCGCTGAACCATTCGTAGATTTTGGAAACGATGAGCTTGCCTTCAATGACCTGAACGCCCCGCAGGGAGTTGATGTATTCCATTGCAGCGTCATTAAGCTGTCGCTCAATGGTTTTACCCTGGTAAGCCTGTTTACTTAAATTCGCAGCGCCGATGGAGCCATTGTTAATCGCGTAATGGGTGCGCGGATCATTCCAGATGGGACGGATAATGCGATTATGAATTTCATCCAGAGAAAGAGGAGTCTCGTTTATGGTAATGATCTTTGCTCCCCAGGGGCCAATGCTGAACAGACCGGGAGATATATTAATGTCTTCTATGCTGCTCACCGGGTAGTAATCGGCCACGATGCTGACGGTGAGGGCATTATATAAATTAATCCAGAAAGCCAGTTGCTCGTCGCGGTTGTAGGCATCGATATCGATTTTTGATAATTGATTAATGTAGCGTTTAAGCCGTTCATGCTGTTTAGGCGTCAGGTGAGCATAATCAACCAGGTTAATTCCTTCTTCGTTAGTCACCACGCATTGATTCAGCAGGGTTTGCCAGTCGCTGTGATCAATGACGGCCGTCGAGAGAGGATTATTAACTTCCCAAATGGGCCACAGGCTTTTATTAAATGCCGCCTGTGTGCTGAAGGTACAAAACATTAAAAAATAAAACCCACAGACGACAATGGCCTTGACTCTAGACATGCACGGCTGCCCGATTTTTTAAGGCGCTGCCTATGGTATTGCCATCGAGAAATTCCAGTTCTCCGCCTGAAGGAATACCATGCGCTAATTGGCTAATTCGCACCCCAATGGGTTTAAGCAATTCATGAATAAAATGCACGGTGGTTTGTCCTTCCACCGAAGGGCTTAAAGCCAGGATAACCTCATGAATCGTTTCACGCGCGATTAAATCAACGAGTTTGGGTAAACCGATATCATCCGGCCCCAAGCCATCGAGCGGTGAAATTTTCCCCATCAAAACAAAATAACCGCCGCTAAACGCATTGCTTTGTTCGATGGCGGAGACATCGGCAGGACTTTCAACCACGCAAAGCTGGCTGAAATCGCGATTGGTATTGGTGCACAAGTGGCAAAGGGTGTTTTCAGTGTAATTGTTGCAGCGTTGACAATGGCTAATGTTGTGCATGGCTTCTTCAAGGCATGCGGCCAAATGCAGTCCGCGCTGTCTTTGATGCCTAAGCAGATGATAGACCATACGCTGCGCGGATTTTGGTCCAACACCCGGCAGGCAGCGTAAGGCATCGATTAGACGATTCAACGCACTCATGACGTCGATTATTCCCCGTCTTTGTCTTTAAGAAAGTCAGTGGGGATGTTAAGCCCGGCGGTGAGTTGACTGATCTTTTCTTTAGAAGCAACCTCAACTTTGCGGACAGCATTGTTGAATGCGGCTGCGACTAAATCTTCTACCATTTCAACGTCTTCTTCCATGAGCGCCTGGCCAATTCGGACTTCAGTGACATCATGGCGGCCATTCATTTTAATCCGTACTTTCAATGAACCGCTGCCGGCTTCCCCTTCAACAACTAATTGACTTAATTGCTGTTGGGCTTCCTGCATGCGTTGTTGCATTTTTTGGGCTTCTTTCATCAGATTGCCCAGATTTTGATTAATATCCATCGTTACCTCTCAATCGTGTTGTAAATTTAATTATAATGGATCTTCAGCGGGCACAATAGAATTTTTAACCACTTCCGCTGAAAATTGCTGTTGCAGCTCAAGTAAAAAGGGGTCGTTCTGCAAGCTGTTTTCGGCCATTTCCATGCGCACCTGCTGAGCCTGCTGTTTTTTTTGAGCGGGTGTGGCTTGCGTAGGACCGTCTGTATTCAGGATCAGCTTGATGGATTCACCATAAAACTGGGATAAAGCCTGCTCAATGCGTTGTTGAATGGCGGGGGTAAACAGCGATTGATGGCCCTTATCCACCCGCAAAACCAGTTCGCGGCCATTCTTACTGATCAATTCTGCATTTTCCACCGCATTTTGCGCCAGACCGCTTAATTTTAAGCGCGGCAGAAGCGTGTCCCAGCGCATGTCGCTGGATTCGGTTGGTTTCGGCCCTTGCGTTGCGGGCGCCTCATTCACCATCGGCAGACCTGGATCAAAAGACGGCTTTTCAGGAACAGGCGTCATGTCTTCAGGCTGACGCGGTGACGGGTTTGCCGGTGACAGGGGACGGGCGGCCTGCCCTGCCGCGTATGGATTGCCTGGGTCGAGCACGGGCTGCGGGCGTTCTGAAACAGCCGGTAGTTCATGAGCCAGCGGCGGCAAGGGGCTCTTGCCTGCCGGTTTGAATGCCAGCATCCGCAGCAGCGTCATTTCAAAGCCTATGGTTTGCGTGGGGGCAAGCGGCATATCCTCCAGGCCCTTCAGTGCGATTTGATAAAACAGTTGAGTGTCTTCTGCCGATACCTGCTGCGCCAATGCCTTGATGGCTTCAGGGCTTTGCAGCAAGGGGTGTTCGCCGGCAAGAGCCTGGCACAGGGTCATCTGATGCAGGTAGTCCAGCATCTCATTCAGCACATAGGTAAAATGCCCGCCTTCATGTGCAATGGTGCGACTTAACTGAATCAGGGCTGGGGCGTCATGGTGAATCAATGCCTGCAAAAGCGGGAGAGCATAATCCTGTTGCGTATAGCCCAAAAGCGACTTCACCTTTTGGGCTGTGAGCAGGGTATCGGCGCTGGCAATGACCTGATCGAGCAGGCTTAAAGCATCCCGCATGCTGCCTTTCGCCGCTTTTGCCAGCAAAGCAAGGGCTTGCGGTTCGCAGGGTTGCTTTTCCTGGTCGACAATGGATTGCAATTGCTGGCTAATTAATTCAGGTGATAAATGATGAAGATTAAACTGCAGGCAACGGGACAGAATAGTGACGGGTAATTTTTGCGGATCGGTCGTTGCCAAAAGGAATTTAACATGAGCCGGCGGTTCTTCCAGTGTTTTTAACAGGGCATTGAAACTATGCTGCGACAGCATATGTACTTCGTCAATAAGGTAAATTTTAAACCGGCCGCTGGTGGGCGCGTATTGGACGTTGTCAAGCAGGTCGCGCGTGTCTTCGACCCGGGTTTTGGACGCTGCATCGACTTCAATCAGATCAATGAACCGTCCTTCTTCAATGGCAAGACAGGGTTCACATTGCAGGCAGGGCTCTGCACTGATCCCCTGTTCACAATTCAGGGCCTTGG
>NZ_CP045732.1:2810000-2882500 GCF_016864235.1 Legionella sp. MW5194 | reverse complement strand
GTTCTGTAAGCTGATGAAGGTTCATTGAGAAGTGGGCTGGAGGTATCAGAAGTGCGAATGCTGACATGAGTAACGATAATGAGGGTGAAAAACCCTCACGCCGGAAGTCCCAGGTTTCCTGCACGACGTTAATCGGAGCAGGGTGAGTCGGCCCCTAAGGCGAGGCTGAAAGGCGTAGTCGATGGGAACCAGGTTAATATTCCTGGACTTTCTATAAGTGGTGATGTGGGGACGAAGAAGGCTAGGTGAGCCGGGCGTTGGTTGTCCCGGTACTTGCACGTAGGTGGAGAGACTTGGCAAATCCGGTCTCTTGTTAACACGGAGGTGCGAAGTGGTTCTGACCCTTCGGGGTACAGAGAAGTCATTGATGCCAGGCTTCCAGGAAAAGCTGCTAGCCATAACTTATAGGAAACCGTACCGCAAACCGACACAGGTGGACAGGTAGAGAATACTAAGGCGCTTGAGAGAACTCGGGTGAAGGAACTAGGCAAAATGGTACCGTAACTTCGGGAGAAGGTACGCCCTTGATGGTTAGTTGCCTGCGCAACAAAGCTGTTGAGGGCCGCAGAGACCAGGTGGCTGCGACTGTTTATTAAAAACACAGCACTCTGCAAATTCGTAAGAAGACGTATAGGGTGTGACGCCTGCCCGGTGCCGGAAGGTTAATTGATGGGGTTATCTTCGGAGAAGCTCTTGATCGAAGCCCCGGTAAACGGCGGCCGTAACTATAACGGTCCTAAGGTAGCGAAATTCCTTGTCGGGTAAGTTCCGACCTGCACGAATGGCGTAACGATGGCCACACTGTCTCCACCCGAGACTCAGTGAAATTGAAATCGCTGTGAAGATGCAGTGTACCCGCGGCTAGACGGAAAGACCCCGTGAACCTTTACTATAGTTTTGCACTGGATTTTGATGATAACTGTGTAGGATAGGTGGGAGGCTAAGAAGTGCGGACGCCAGTTCGCATGGAGCCGACCTTGAAATACCACCCTGTTATTATTGAGGTTCTAACTTGGTCCAGTAATCCTGGATGAGGACAGTGTATGATGGGTAGTTTGACTGGGGCGGTCTCCTCCCAAAGAGTAACGGAGGAGCACAAAGGTACCCTCGGTACGGTCGGACATCGTACCAAGAGTGTAAAGGCAAAAGGGTGCTTGACTGCGAGAGTGACGGCTCGAGCAGGTACGAAAGTAGGTCTTAGTGATCCGGTGGTTCTGTATGGAAGGGCCATCGCTCAACGGATAAAAGGTACTCCGGGGATAACAGGCTGATACCGCCCAAGAGTTCATATCGACGGCGGTGTTTGGCACCTCGATGTCGGCTCATCACATCCTGGGGCTGAAGCAGGTCCCAAGGGTATGGCTGTTCGCCATTTAAAGTGGTACGCGAGCTGGGTTTAGAACGTCGTGAGACAGTTCGGTCCCTATCTGCCGTGGGCGTAGGAAAATTGAGAGGAGCTGCTCCTAGTACGAGAGGACCGGAGTGGACGAACCTCTGGTGTACCGGTTGTCACGCCAGTGGCATTGCCGGGTAGCTAAGTTCGGACGGGATAACCGCTGAAAGCATCTAAGCGGGAAGCCTCCCTCAAGATGAGTTTTCCCATGAAGCCCGTTGAAGACTACGACGTTGATAGGCGAGGTGTGGAAGCGCAGTAATGCGTGAAGCTAACTCGTACTAATTGGCTGATTGTCTTGACCATATAACCTGATGCGCTTCAGGTTATGTGGATAACATGAATGTGACTCTATTTTTTACCGGCCTCATGGCCATCTCCGTTAACACAGAGACAACCATGACGCTTAAATCGTTTTCCTGGCGACCATAGCAGTTTGGAACCACCTGAATCCATCTCGAACTCAGAAGTGAAACAGACTCGCGCCGATGATAGTGTGAGGCTTCCTCATGTGAAAGTAGGTCATCGCCAGGGCTTTATTGTGAAGCGGCTCAGTGGATACTGAGCCGTTTTTTTTTGCGTAAAATTTGCTGAAATCATTACAGACCTGCGCTTGGTTTACCCCAGTGTTTCTGCCGCGTCTTGGTACCCTCAGGTAACCCTTAGGCCTGGCCTTAAGACACGACCAGCCGGCTTTCAATTGCTTGCCCGCCTGCGCAGGCAGGACAGAACAGGATAAGAGCGCGGATTGGCAAGCCAACATGGCACCCAATGCGGCCCTGCCCGCGAAGGCGCGAAATCATCCATCCAGTAAATCCCATGTTTCTACACCTAAGTGGAATGACAATAGGCAATTCTATGCTTGCTGTCCTTAAAGACCATTGACTACAACTAAATCCCATACCCCACATTCCTAACACTAGTCATTTCTTGGCAAGCACTAACTTACTCCAATGTATTTGCGTAAAGCATAGGTAACTTTCTTTGTAAATGGGTTAGCGACACCCCGGCTTAGGTATCATCAGCCTATCCGGTTTGTACCTTAAATGATTTTCTGGAAAGACACATTCGGATAATAACTTCGCCTTTGAGTATTTTTTAACTCGTAAATGAGTTTCATTTACGATAGAATGGAGAACCCTATTTTGGGAAGCAGGGTAGTATGTTAGTAAGTCGTATACATGAGTTCCTCACTCTATTTTCTAATAAAGAGCAAGCAATACATCCGAGCGATGCAGTTCTCATTGATGAAATGAGGGTGAAATATTCCAATTTATCACCTGATTCTGTTCTCAACGAGCAAGACATCAATGCTCTCTTAGCCTGTTACATCAAACGATGGGAGGAGATTGTTGATAGCAATGCGGATTATACATTTAATGCCTCGGGTGTAAATCAGCCTTGGGTTGATCTCGCTCAGGATTTAGGACGAGAACTGAAAAAAAGTTATCTCGAAGTGTTAATGCCCGTGTCCAAATTCGATCCGGATAGCTTTTCCAAAATCTCATCCTACTCACCCAGTTCACTTTTTTTAGGTGACGATGATAAAACCTGGCACAGCGTTGAAGCCCTGATTAAACAGTTGAAATTAACAGGCATGATGGCAATCCATGATATCCCCAAAGACATCAGCCCTCGAATTTTATCAATAAAAGAAATGCATCGTTTGCAGAGTAAAACAGGCGACGGGTTGTCGTTTAATTTGGGTAACATGCAATATGATAGCTTTTGGAGTTACTTACTTAAAGAAATTGCACCTGACTGGAAGAAATCAGAAGACTACTCTCCTCAATTGCTTATGGCTTTGTTGGATGTGCTCAATGCCGTGCAGGAGAACGATCGTAAGGAACTTCGTTTTGCGTTACTCAATTTACAAGGCGAAATTAATAATTGCACCTTGAAACAAGCCAGTAATTTTTATGGACTTAAGTTCAACTATCAGGATAAACCCATCTACCTTTTCGAAATTCTGGTTTCTTGCTGGAAAAACGAGGCAGACATTGAAGACAAACTTGCACCCGTGGCGCAATGGTTGTCAGTTAAAAACCCTGCATTTGTCTCCACAAGCCCTGCGTTTAGTAAAAGCTATGAGGCGATAAATGCGGGCCCATTCCTTACCCTTACTGATCTGGAGGAGCTGCTTAATCAACTGGATTGCCGCCCTTACTCTCATCTCAATGTTACATTACAACAAATCAAAGAGACATTGAAAAGAAAATCAACCCTTGATGATGAGGTTCTGGAACACATCGCTGCGCTTTATAAGTCAAGATGGAATAGCATTATTGACACGCCTAACGATTACCTGCGATTAACGACCGACGTGAATAAGGGATGGATTACACTGGCCCAGAGGTTGGCAGGCGCGGGACTTATCAACCGCAATTATTATCGCATCCTGATTCCTACCCTATCCCATGACAATGATCCTGTGACAGCGGCTTCATTAATGGCTTATCCCTTGACGTCATTCATCCTGGCTGATAACGGCACTCAATTGATATTGTTGACCAATTGTGTCAATCACCATAAAACGCATGGCACTTTTTACAATTGTAATCCGGAAGTCCCCGTACTCTTTACGCTTAAAGAAGAGCAACGTCTGAAATTCACTAAATTTTATGATGATTATCTGCGCGCTGAAGAAGGTAAATCGGTACCCGCCATTCAAAAAAGTACCGTGGAGGCCTTAGCCAGACTGGTTAATACCGCGTTGTATCCGAGCGGGTTAATTTATGGTAAGGAATATACCCCTAAAGAATCGGTTGAGGCTGAAATAGCCTATGGTGAATTCAGCGAGTTTGTGAGAAAACTGCCAGAGGATGAGCGCGAGCGATTGTATCAACAAAAAATCACCTGGCGCCAGGATCGGTTCACAGTAGCTAAAATCCTGTTTGATATTCAAACGGGCAAAAGCCATGAAGATTCGGCTCGTGAATGTGTCGCCGTGTATACGAAACACCTGGCGAAACTGGTCTGTGATTATAATCCGCAGGCTGAACTAAAAAAATTCAATGAATTAAAGCACATGCGCGCCTTCTCCGCACGCAGGGTTTATCGAAGTTATGATGGCATTGATGAGGAAGAGGCGACACGACGCGTTCTGATTATTATGGTCTCGTTGATGACTCATCAATTTAATTGTGTCTTAGCCGGACGGTATAATTTATCATTATGGGATTGCAGCAATTTTGTCACCAAAACAGGCAGTGAATTGTTTGCTGCTGTAGAAGAAGCGCTTAAAAATGGCACGAATAACATGCGTTTTGTTTATGCGTCCATCATGGAGAATATCATTATCCCTGCTCTGCAGGATGAGAGGATGAGGACTGCCATATTGCGTTCTGCTGATACCAATGAATGGCTGCAAAGTGTTAAAAATGGCTCGTTGTTCGATAGCAATCTGACTGCGTTTGATCCGAAAATTCTGGTGGTTGTGTTATCGGATCTGGCCATTCAAAAGCCGGAATTAAGAAAACACGTCGAAAATTTTATTGAAGAAGCATTACACACCTTAACTCAGGATCAAAACAGTTACCAAATCTGGATCCGGGTGAATATCAAATTTGTCGAATTGTTGACCCGCTTGGGAACACAAAAAGAAGATGTTTTAAAAAAGTTACGCGCTTACAAAATGGAGTCACCCCAACTGTTTTATGAAAAAGTGTTCGACTTTTTACTCCACCGCTGTGTTTATCAGAAACTTAAAAACCAGCATGGTGGGTTTTTCACGCCCGATGTTGAACATGGCATTCAATCCATCAAAAGCAAATTGGGTGAAGTGAAATTCAATAATTTAGACGATTTGCCATTCACCGGCGTGTTGAAGAAATTCAGCGAGGTCATCAACTCGAATACCGAAACGTCTCAACACCGGACGTTTTTAAATGAGTACATCGAGAAAAAATTAACTGTTGAAATTCCCGAAAAACCAGCTCACTCGCTCGCATTGTATACCTAATAAGAGGCAGGCAAACGCTGATTGATGAGTTTCATCAGGCTCTCATAACGGCGATGAAGGCGGTTGTCCTGACTGCTTGCCGCCACGATGGCGCACCCTGGTGCATCCATGTGATTGCAATTTCTGAATTTACAGGAGGTAGTGAGTTCACGAAATTCCCTGAAACCGTAAACAATGTCAATCACCGGCATTTGCCACAAACTGAATTCCCTTACGCCCGGCGAATCAATTAAATCCCCCCCATGCGGCAAGTGATAAAGGCGTGAGTTGCTGGTGGTATGGCAGCCTAATTCGGAGATTAAGGAAATCTCGGCCGTTTGAATGTTGTTCTCCTCCGGTAAAATTTGGGAAATGATTGACGATTTGCCAACGCCGGATTGTCCCACAAAAACACTGGTCTCATTAGCCAGTAGCGATTCAAGGCATTCATAACCCAGGTTTTGTTCGCGGCTGATAAACAAAACGGGATAATCCAGAGGGACATAAGTCGCGAGGAACTGTTCTTTTAATGTATCGCAGGGCAAGTCCACTTTATTAAGAAGAATGCAGACTTTCAATTTCAGGTGTTCCGCCATCACGAGGTAGCTGTCAAGCAGTGGCCAGTTTAATTCCGGCTTCACCGCGGCAACCACCATCAATTGCGTGATATTGGCGGCTACTGCACGCGGCATGCCACGTTTGTCCGGGCGTTCGAGAACGGTTTTTCGGGGGTAGCAGCTCACTACAACGCCCTGAGCAGTCCCCTGGGTTTGCCAGATGACCCGATCGCCTGCTACGAGCGACTCGATATTCGGTCGGATGGAGCAATGCACACGCCGCCCATCCGTGGTTTCGACTTCGGCATGGCGGCTAAATCGCGTTAAAACGAGACCGTCTTCATTGTTTGACAAGTCATTGGTGACATCAAGACGGTAGCTGGCCTGTATTTTCTGGATGCGGGCGCTTTGTTGTTTATTGATTCGTCTTTTACTCATAATCAATGAAGTCTATAATGGCTGAAACTGCAGTATGATGGCAAATTGAAAGGAAAGACAGTATTGCATCCCTGTATTGCTGCCTTACCTGAGCAATGAGCACGTCTCATGTTCCCGTTAATATGCCAAATTTTTGCCTTATTGACTTTTTATTGGTAGATTCCCATAAAGCAAGTGTATGAAAATAATCGCCCGTTTTCAAAAAAAAAGACAGTCTTTAAGAAAAGGTAGAGTATGAAAGTGTATCTGGTGGGCGGCGCTGTTCGTGATCGACTGCTTGGTTACCCGGTCAAAGAACAGGATTGGGTGGTTGTTGGCGGTACGCCTGAACAATTATTACAGCAAGGTTATCAACAGGTCGGCAAGGATTTCCCGGTTTTTCTGCATCCTGAAACACGGGAGGAGTATGCGTTGGCACGCACGGAGCGGAAAAAAGGGCCGGGTTATTACGGTTTTGATTGCCAGTACGATGTTAATGTGACGCTGGAAGAGGATTTGATGCGGCGCGATTTGACTATAAATGCCATGGCCATGGACGACCAGGGGCGACTGATTGATCCTTACCACGGGGCCAAGGATTTACAGGGCAAATGGTTAAGGCATGTGTCACCTGCGTTTGCTGAAGATCCTGTGCGTGTATTACGCGTAGCACGGTTTGCCGCACGGTATGCGCATTTAGGTTTTCGAGTGGCGGATGAAACCCGCCTGCTGATGTATAAGATGGTTAACAATGGCGAGTTGCATCATTTGGTCGCCGAGCGCGTCTGGCAGGAGCTGCAGAGGGCTTTGTCGGAAAAGAATCCGGACGTGTTCATCATGACCTTGCGATCCTGCGGCGCTCTGCCGGTGATATTACCCGAAATTCACGCCTTGTTTGGTGTGCCCAACACACGCCGCTACCATCCCGAAGTCGACAGCGGCATCCATACGTTGATGGTTTTACAGGCGGCTGTTGAATTGACCGATGACACCACGTCCCGTTTTGCCGCGTTGGTGCATGATTTGGGTAAAGCCCTAACACCGATGCGCCAATGGCCAAAACATCACGGTCATGAAGAACGCGGTGTGAGTGTGATAGAATCCTTGTGTCATCGTCTGCGTGTTCCGGCTGAATACCGTAAACTGGCTGTGCTGGTTTCGCGCTTTCATTTACTCATCCATCGGGTGGAAGAGCTACGACCTCAGACCATTGTCAAAGTGCTGGAGCGAACCGATGCTTTTCGCCGGCCGCAGCAATTTGAAAAATTGTTAACCGTTTGCGAAGCAGATTCTCTGGGAAAGGGAAAAAATCGCTACGGACAA
Source organism: Legionella sp. MW5194 (assembly GCF_016864235.1). Lineage (NCBI taxonomy): Bacteria > Pseudomonadati > Pseudomonadota > Gammaproteobacteria > Legionellales > Legionellaceae > Legionella > Legionella sp. MW5194. Next base: position 2,874,870 of record NZ_CP045732.1, on the reverse strand, counting down.
AGCGCTTTTTGGCGGGCTATGTACGCTGTCTGCAATCAGATTTCTGCACAGGCTCTGCTGAACGAAGGCTATCAGGGCGCTGCCATCAAGGATGAGTTGAGCAAGCGCCGTGCGGCAGCCATTAAATCGGATCTTGATTCGTGGGAAAACTATGAAAAACAACAATAACTTAATCTGGCTTGATTTGGAGATGACGGGACTTGATCCCGAAGGCGACCGAATTATCGAAATTGCAACCATCGTGACCGACTCACAGCTTACTATCCTGGCCGAAGGCCCGGTTATCGCTGTTCATCAAAGCGACGCGGTGCTGTCAGGGATGGATGACTGGAATACCCGGCAACACAACCAGTCCGGCCTGGTGAAACGGGTTCAGGAGTCAACGGTCAATGAAGCCCAGGCAGAACAAATGACCATTGATTTTTTAAAGCAATACCTGGACAAAGGCAAATCACCCATGTGCGGCAACAGCATTTGCCAGGATAGGCGTTTTCTTTACAAGTACATGCCGGAACTTGCGGCTTTCTTCCATTATCGCAATCTGGATGTTAGCACGCTCAAAGAACTGGTGAAGCGCTGGCGGCCGCAATTAATGAATGGCGTCATCAAAGAATCCAAACATCTTGCTCTGGATGACATCAAGGATTCCATCGCTGAATTGGTTTATTACCGTGAACACTTTATTAACAGGGGGGAAAGCACATCATGATTGAACGTGAACAACTGGTTCTTCCCAATGGCGCAGACAAATTGCTGCTGCATTCCTGCTGTGCACCCTGCTCCGGGGAAGTCATGGAAGCCCTGCTTCATTCAGGCATCGACTTTTCCATCTTTTTTTATAACCCAAACATTCATCCGGTGCAGGAATATGAAATCCGAAAGCAGGAAAACATCGCCTTTGCCAAAAAACATGCTATTCCTTTTATTGATGCGGATTATGACAAGGACAACTGGTTTGCCCGCGTAAAGGGGCTTGAGTGGGAGCCTGAGCGTGGGAAACGCTGTACGGCCTGTTTTGACATGCGTTTTGAGCGCACGGCGCTGTATGCGCATGAACACGGTTTTCCCGTCATCAGCAGCTCACTGGGTATTTCGCGCTGGAAGGACATGAATCAGATTAATGACGCCGGCACCCGCGCAGCAAGCCGATATCCCCACATCGAATACTGGACTTACAATTGGCGTAAAAACGGCGGCGCGGCGCGCATGTATGAAATTGCCAAGCGCGAAAATTTTTACAAGCAGGAATATTGCGGCTGCGTTTATTCGTTGCGTGATACGAACAATTGGCGTAAACAAAACGAGCGTGATCGGATTAAAATTGGTATTAATTATTACAGCAATGAACTGGATTCATCGGAGTCCAGCTCAGTCGAGCAATAGGACAGCGCATGGGGAATCACCACCATCATCATTCCGGCGAAGGTCATGCCCATGAGCATCATCATGGGCCCGCTGAATTTAATCGAGCCTTCCTGATCTCCATTATCGCCAATGGCGTGTTTGTGATCATTCAGGTTTTGTATGCTTACTGGGCTAATTCCACCAGCCTGCTCGCGGATGCCATTCACAATCTTGGGGATGTGCTCAGTTTGATCCTGGCCTGGATAGCCAATGGGTTGCTCAAACGGCTGCCAACAGAACACACGACCTACGGGATGAAGAAAACCTCCATTCTCGCCGCGTTGGCGAACGGGGTTTTGCTGGTGTTTTCCTGCGGTATTATTGCGACGGAAGCCATGTATAAATTGTTCTCTCCCTCCGACATCGAAGCTTTGTCTGTCATGATGGTGGCAGGCCTGGGTATCGTCGTTAACGGCACAACGGCTGCCTTGTTCATTCGTGGCAGTGATGACTTGAATATTCGCGGTGCCTACCTGCATTTGTTTTATGATGCGCTGATTTCTGTCGGAGTGGTGATTTCGGCCGCATTAATGTACTGGACCCAGTGGTTGTGGATTGACCCGCTGGTCGGTTTACTGATTGCCTTTATTATTCTCAAAGGAACCTGGATGCTGTTTACTGACAGCTTCCGTCTGATCATCGACGCGGTTCCGCGTGGGATTTCCTGGATGGCGGTACAGCAATTGCTACAGGCGGAAAAAGGCGTGGAGCAGGTGCATGATTTACACATTTGGGCGTTAAGCACCAAGGAGAATGCCTTGTCGGTGCACTTATGGATGCCGGAGCAGGAATTAAGCGATGATGCCCGTTTGCGGTTAGTCAGACAGCTTAAGGAGGAGCATAATATTCACCATTCGACCATTCAGGTAGAAAAAAGCCTGGCTTATTGCGATGACGCTTGTGCGGGGGCTAATAAACCCTGTTCCAATTAACGATTCAGCAAGGCTTTTCGTTGTTGCCAATCCGGAAGAAACTGGTTCATAAAGCCATGGAAGCGATGATTATGGCTTGCTTCCAGCAAATGAACCAGTTCATGCACTACCACGTATTCAAGACAAGCGAGGGGTTTTTCAGCCAGCATCAGGCTGAACCAAACGCGTGCGGTGCGAGTATTGCAACTGCCCCAGCGGGTTTTCATTTTTTTAATGCCAACGGCATTGGCTTTAACCCCAATCCTTTTTTCCCAGCGAGGGATGAGTTCATTCAGCTGCTGTCGAAGTTGTTCACGATACCACCCCTCGACCAGCGACGCTTTAGCCTCATTAGACACTTCGGCTGCGATGTTTAAGCACAAGAATTGCCCATTGAGCGAGCAAAATGGGCGTTTCGAGGTCGGTTTAATCATAAAAATGTACGGCTGGCCAAAAAGGCAATGGATTTCCCCGTCATTGTAATGTCGCGGTGCGGGTGGTACCCGGGATAAAAAGCGTTGACGGCTTTGCTCAATCCAATCCTGTTTGGCGATAATAAATTGCTCAATGGTCTTTTGATTCATGCGCAATGGCGCACTAACCTGAATGCGTCCATCCGGGGGGTAGACACGCAGGTGTAAATTTTTAATGGGTTTGCGGACCAATTCACAATGCAGGCCGCGAATTTCAAAAACGGAATGAACCACGTGCTGAAACAGTCAGGTAAATAAAAAAGAGATTACCACCAATCCTCAAAAAAAGCCGCTTGATTTTGGCATATTCCTACGCAAACAGGCTTGTATTTTATAAAGTCCGGTTTACCATAGACTATTACATTACTTTATTGTGAGGATCACATGAAGATTGAGTTAAAAGCCGATACCCCCCTTGACGAACAAATTAAACATTTTTTTATGAATCCGACTCAAGGGGAAAAGAAAGAGGAAGGATCTGACAAGACGCTGGATTTGGCTGGTTCGAAACTTGGAAAGAGAACCATTTCGGAATTAGTTGCCATGGTGGAAGCCATCAAGCAGTATGCACCAGGCATTGAATCCGTCGATTTATCGCACAATGGTCTGAGTTTTCTGAAAGCGGATCTGGCCCAGTTGATTGCGGCATTTAAAGATTCCAACATTAAAAAATTGATTTTATGTGTCAACAATTTAGGCGCAAACAAGGCGGAAGATTTACTGGCAATCGCCAACGCCTTAGCCCAAAGCGGACTGTTGATGTTTGATCTGGCCAATAATTCGCTGCAAAAAATGGATTTACACACGCTTGAGCAATTCTTAAAACAACTCAATACGCCAAAGCTCGAAAGCGTGAGATTGGATGATTCGAGTCTGTCTGGTCTAACCGGGGCAGACAAAGTCGCCCAGATGCTTTTTGAAACGCTGGGCCAAAAAGTGAAATTTGAGGCTGACGAGCAAAAAGAATTAAGTTTTATGGGGAGGGTAAAGCAACGTTACGAAGCACTGGTGAAGGGGGAGTACCCCAATCACAATCCCTATTCTTTTTACCAGAATCAATCGAAAAAGACTGAGAACAGCTCGCCTGTCGGCCAAAGTAACCGCTTTGTATAAGCCTGCACCCCGAAAAGGGGTGTTATGGAATGGCGAAAAAAAAGGAGAATCAAGTGGATAAATCAGCCCTCATCATTCGCAATGTGTCTGCGCTGACGGACTCGGAAGTCGCGTCGATCATTGCCTTATGCCAGTTTAAAAAACCGCTGGTCATTAACGACGCTTCACCCGCGAAATTGAAAGAATTTCAGACCAAGCTGAATAACAATGAAGCCATTCCTGCCAGTCTGCTGCGGGAAACGAGTGTCAGGGATTTTGTTTACGCCTCCGCTCGTCAAAACACTGGGGATCATTTGATTCTGCATCTGGATCACAACAAGGAGGATGCAGAAGCCTATATTTTAGGTAAATTGGAGGACTATGAGCAAAATCGCCATGTCAGTGTTTTTTATTTGGGCGGCGGTCACGGCGGCGGGTTTAATGGTCAGGTGGATGAAGAGACAAGTGGCCTTAAGAAAAAAACCGTTCAGGCTATCATTGCCAAACTGGAAGACAAAGGCATGAATACGGGGGCTGCCATTTTTGGTTCCTGTTACAGTGCGGCCTTTACCAATGAATTCCGCGATTTTCTGTTAGATGACGGCATCATGCTCGCCGATTCCGTGGAGTGCGGCCACAACGGATTCGATAACCTGGTTCGCTGGCGGCAGCATGCGGACAATATTCCCTTTTTTAGCGTCGAGGAAATTCAGGCCTTTAAGGTCAAGCCCAGCGACATGCGCACCAAATTTAACGAGTTGGTGGGCATGAACGAGGCCCTGGCTAAACAGCACCTGGTGGAAGCCTATGCGCGTCATTCCCAGCAAAATGCGGCCAACCTGACTTATCAGGGTGTGAAATTAGTCCTGGATCAAAACAGCCAGTTGGCCGATACGGTAAAAAATCTTCGCACCGACCTGCTGGATCAACAAATTCTCGCCTGCAGCACCGAACTGCAGGCTCTGGGGCCTAATCCTGCCCTGGCGGATGTGCAGGAGGCGCTTGGCCATTATCCCTGGGTCAATGCCTACGTGCAGCACGCGATCGAAGCCTGTGCCTACCGGGATAAGACGGATGCATTTGTCGCCGCATTGACGAAAGAAATTACTCTTTATGAGACGCAACATAACCCGGGGGCTGATGATGATATTTCGGGTGCACTATTGACGCATTTGCAAACCAAATTTCCCGCCGCACCCGAGAAGAATTTTTTTAAAATATTTGACGATTACGCTAAAAACATAGCTTTAAGTGAAAAATTAGCGGAATTTAAGGAAGCGGCCAATGGGTTCAAACACTACCTTGATACGCAGTACAATCCCGATTACGGTGCCCATGTTCCGGTCCATGCTTCGACAAGCGATTTGTACAGGCAAGTCGTTGTGTCCATGCAAAAGGAAACCGTCACCAGTAAGGTATTAAGCAGCAATGACGACTCGCAATTGATGGAGCTTGATCTCACGACCGGAAAACCCCTGCACACCTGCGATGATGCCTACGATCGGGTAAAAAAAGTCATCAATATTATCGGCAAGAACCAAGCCATCAATCTGGTGGTTGAGCACTCCGTCGACACCTTTAACCAGTCCAGTATCATGAGTGAGTTCAATGAAAGTTTTGCTACCGCCATGCTTGAATCGGCACGTATACTGAAAGCGGCGCGTGAAGCCCAGGTTATTGTGGCTAGGCCTTTGCCAATAGACAGTGATGCGGTTGACCATTTGCATGCCCTGAAAGATCAGCTGGGGAAAATAAAGGACGATGCCAATGCCGTCGTGGAGCAGCACGACAGCGATGATGATGAGCATTTCAGCGTTTAATGCGGATAGAATCGTGACCTGGCAGGAAATCACGCTGCCAGGGTCTCTTCTTAAAAAAATCCAATATGTATAATTGTTGGCTTATATGGTATTATTTGGTCATTTTGGCATTGATCTCTGATTTAAAGCAGTGCAGTCGATTAACCTAACACGAGCGGATGAATAGATTGTTTTTTAAAAAAACCTTATTAATGATGGGCTTACTGTTGTGTTTAACGACCAAAATCACTCAGGCTCAGCGTGCGGTGGCGATTACTATCGATGATCTTCCTTTTGTCGGTGAAAGCAAAAATTTCCATCTTAATAAAATCATTGAAACATTAACGGCGAATGGTGTGCCTGTGACAGGGTTTGTTATTGCCAGCGAAGTCACCGAGGGCAACATGCCCATGCTCAAGAAGTTTCGCGATTCAGGATTTGGCGTCGGTAACCACACGCTGACCCATGCTAATCTTAATCGCATGGACACCCAGGCCTACATCGACGAGATCAAACAGGCCGATGACATTTTAAAGCCGGTGTTAACCCGCCCTAAATATTTCCGCTTTCCTTACCTGGTGGTGGGGCAGGGTGAAAAAAAAGAACGTGTGATGAATTACCTCGCTAAAAAACATTACCATGTGGCTCCGATCACGATCGACAGCCGTGATTTTGTTTTTAACCAATTGTTAATGTCGGTTCCTGAAAAAGAGCGCCGCTTTTTTATGGGGGTGCTTAAACCCTGTTATATCGATTTTATCTGGGAGCAGACGCTCAAAGCCGAAGAACACAACCGGGTTATTCACAAACCGGATCAACCCCAGATTTTATTGATCCACGCCAACCTGCTGAATGCTTACGCCCTGCCGGATATTATTAACCTTTATCGTCAGAACGGTTATCACTTTGTGAGCCTCGATGACGCGCTGCATCCCGAGTCTGCCGGTAAAACCGGTTCCATTAAACGCCGGCTTAAGCAGTTTTATGATACTCAAATAGAAGAATTTATGGCCTGGGATTGATTATCCCCCCGGATAAGCGCATGTATGCCAGACGATCAAAAAATGTCAACTTATTGGTCATCCTTTTGTCATTGGCGAGGGCAGGATGCGGCCATGAAAGAACAACACCTGCTGAAATCGGCCCTGCTGCTGGTTGATTACCTGAAGGAGAAAGGCGTAGAGCCGTCGTTAATTGACACTCATTTAAACGAAGCGCCTTATGGTCTATTCAAAACGCTCGATCTATACAATGGCCGTTCTTTCGGCATGTTGTTATTCGCAAAATTACGGTTAAGCGATTACCTGCAAACACTCAAAGACACCACGGGTGCAGAAAGCCTGTGCTTAAAGCCCCTTGAAGCCATCATCACCAGGCTTTATGCCACGCCGCGAGAGAACCCGGCACAGGGCGCTTTCGAACTGATTGATCACTTAAACCGATGGTTAAGCCTGAAGCCTGAAGCCTACCAGGACAGGGATGAGGCAAGAAAATTATGCCTGGTCTTTTACCTGTTACTGAAACTGTTAACCGCGACCGTATCCAACCTGAGCACCCTGAATAGAACACTGGCTTCGCGTTTTATTCCATTACAAAACATCGCCAGTGAGGCGTTGAAATTATTGAAAACCGCTCATGAACTATGGCTACAGTTGGTCCCGCAGGGGGATCAAAAATCGCCTGTGCAGGAGGAAGTCCTGCTCCATCAGCAACCGCCGTGCTGGTTTCAGGCTTTCCAACAAAAATACCAGCCTGTTGCTCATCAAAAGAAAACGCATCAGGGCAAACTGGCCCAATTGCATGGTGTGATAAGCGAGGATTGCACCGCCCTTAAGACCCTTAAGCGTCTCCAACTCGAAAAGGCGCGTGTGAAAGCGGGGATGGAGCAGTTACGCACCCTGGAGTACTCACTCGCGAATCCAAAATTAACCTTGACCACCATTCTTTCGGATTATTCCGGCGCCTTTCAAATGGTGCTGGACCATGCTTCTGCTCAAATAAAAAAAGAATTACTGTGGTCCCGTGAAACGCCCAAAAGCCCCGCACCCTGGATGCCAGGCCTCCTTGTCTCGACCGCCAACTGGTTTTTTAAGCCGGCCGTGGAACCTGGTAAGCTCAAACTACAGCAGGCATTGCCGCTGGTGACGTTATCATTTGCTCAAACGATTAAAACGCTGGATGAAGCCATCGTCCATCAGATTATCAAGATTTTCCCTGATAATGCAGGCTATCAGGGCCTGTTACTTCGTGTGGTTGAGGACGGACTTACGGAATTGATTCACTACAATCAGGAATTACAGGCGCTCTGCCTGCTGGCCCAACGCGTGCTGCAACTGCATTCAACCCTTTATAAACTTCACCTGCCGCCGCAAAGTCAATTATTTCTGACTCTGGAAATGCCTGGAAAAGAAAAACAGGAAGAAGCCGTCATCCAATTGCTGAATTTTTTTACTGAGGGTGCAGACAGGGAAGCCATGGTGCCGCTTAAAAACCATTTAAAGGCCTTGTTTACCCGTTTGGAAATCGGCTTTGAGTTAGTAACCAAGGGCTTTTGCACCATCACAGCATGCAATGACTCAGAGATGCAGCTTTCTCCTTGAATTACGAAGCGGATGACGCTTTGCCAGGGCTATAATTTTAAATACAGCCCCTTGCAGCTTAGCCATGATGGATAAAAAAAGGTATTACAGGGCAGCGATCCGCTGGTTGCCTCAAGGCAGGGAAAATCCCCCCCTAATACAATACTTGCTTCTGGATGCAGAACTGGACTATTTAATTTTTCCAAAACAACGCCAGGTGCGTCATATCCAACAAACCCTTGTAGCTATTCTGGATGAGATGCAGGCCTTTTCCTCGACACAACACCCGCTTAAAGTGTATTTCAAATCGATTAATGTCCATTATGGCGGCCATCGCCGCGATTCGGCACGATTCCATTCGTTCCTAAGGAAACTGTTAACGCGTCGAGGCTTACTTACGCCGGATTCGCGCATGGCCTATTTACTCAAAAAAGACGACTTGAAGCGATTCAAGCAGGCGCTTTATTGGCTGGATATCGACACCAAAACACGAGGCTGCGCTTTTATTGCACATCTATGGGCCATTGCGTTGAAAGCCACTCGTTCCCGCATGGAACTGGCCATTCGCCAAATCTGGAAAGCACGTTATGGCATTCAGCGCATGTCCAGACACGATAAGGAACGCTTTGCCGAATTTTATGCCCACTTGCAATGAGGCCTGTTATCTGCCTGCTATTTGGATAAAAGGCAGCAATCGGTATAAAATACCAAGGTTGTTAATTTTATGTTAAGGATGTTTATGTTTTCCTTGTTTAAACGCGAAAAAGGAGCCCATGCCTCATCACCTGCCCAGCAGCCTTTTGTATCTCAAGGCGACATGCTGCATGCTTTGAATAAAGACGAAGAGAATGGGCTATGCGGACCTTTGACGAACATGGTAGCTGAAGAACATCTTCGTGGGGCAAAAAAAACCACTTTATTTGAACAAAGTAATGAAACGGTTTATTACAAAGCCGTTGAGGTAGAGGGGCATCAGGAGGCTATTCGCCAAATCGATCGAAGCAATGGCAAGCATTCCGCCTTTATTGATACTGAAACGCCATTTCTGGTCGACCAAATTCCGGCGTCCAAACTTAAAAACCTGACGCTTAATGATTTGGGCGAGCATAATCTGATTACCTTTCCCGTTGAAGGTGAAGCGAAAGGGAGCGATCCTTATCATCAAATTTATTTCAAACGCCAACAAAAGGATTGTGTTAAATTTGATGCAGAAGAACAGTATGGAGAAAAAAAGGGAAATTGCCAGGAATTGTTTGACGCGTTCAAGAAAAGCGTGAGTACTCAGCCTGATCCGTCGCGCCCGCCCAAAAATGTCATTGTCGCGCGAAGTGCCGGGTTTTTTCCTGCTGTCAGTGAATCCATTGTTAAACCCGTTGAGGTTGTCAAACCTCATTTTCAAGTATAAAAAAAGAGGCAGTTCTTAAAGGAGAACTGCCTCGCCGATTATCATTTGGCGGAGAACTTGACTTTGAATTCCTCAGAAGGCAGCATTTCCTGGCTGATACCGTCTGATAAGCCCTTACAAAAGTGAATAAAGGCGCCAGCCAGATTTTCCGCGCGATGGGATTTCTTGCTCGCCTGGAAAAAAGCATAGGCGTTTTGATTTTCCTGGCTTTGGCTGTGGGCATGGGGTTGGAAAGGCGATAAGCCTTCTTCGTGGTTTTGTTTTACCTGATCTAACAAGGATTTTTTAGCTAAAGGATCCAGAGGGGTTTTAACCATGTCATGGCCGTCATTGATGTCAGCAATGGATTGGTGATGGTCAGGGCCAAATTGTTTCAACTGGTCATTTAAGTCCTTGCGTTGCGGACAATGGTAACCCGGGTAATCGGCTCCGGATTCATTCTTTATACTTCGGACTTCCATGGCCTGAGTAAAGTTGCCAAGGATGGCCTTACTAAAGTCTTTAAGGAAGCTTGTTTTTTCGCTTTTGCCGTTGGTTTTCATGGTACTACTCTCGTTAATTAAAATCAGTAAGTTCATGGTAAGACTTGCTGTCTTAAGAGAGTCTTAAGGGTGAAAGGATTAACACTAAATTTGCATATACTTTGCAAAAAGTTTATTTTTTAATCTTTTTTAAGGTTGAAATACCGCGGGTTTCGGGCAGCTGCAGGCGGTTCTGCCTGCAGCCGGAGGAAAATCAGGCGTTGAATTGCAAGTTTACGGGCACTTCCTGTTTGCCATCTGAAGGGGACATTTTTTGTTTCAGCAGGCCCAGTTTCTTTAATTTATAGGTCATTAACTCGCGCTCATGCTTCTCAATGTCCCCATCAATTTGCTTCAATCGCTTTTCATGGCCTTTCATCTCCTCGGCCGAAGGGGGCTGTTCCTGCAACGCGGGAGGAAAGTGCACTCTCGCATCAGGAAATAACATGGGAAGAGATACGCTCACCAGAGGGCCATGAGGCTTTTCAGTGGTTGCCACAAACTCACGATGATCCCTTAGTCTACTCAATGATTCTTTTTCTTCCTTTATCTTTTGTTTAATCTCGAGATAGGCCTTATCGTCTTTTAATGCCGATTTAGCCTGATCCAACTGTCGTTCCTGCTGAATTTGTTGAACCTGTTCTTCAGACAGCGTTTCTTCCCAGGGGAAGGGCAGGGGCTCTGGCTGCTGGTCGTCTGCCTCATCGGCTTTAAAGCAATAGGACAGGCCTTGAAACAAGGCGACACCCAGAGCAATGACAGCCAGGGGCAGTAGAATCGCCGCGGCAATGGCGGTATAAATCGATGCAAAAAGAAACGGGAAGACCACCAGTGCAACCACAGTGAGTACCAGCCAGACGCCGAAGGTGGTCATGGCACGCGGGTGGCGGCTGGCAAACGAGGGCTGTTCAACTCGTGCATTCTGCATGTCTGCGAGTAAGCCTTCATCCAGCAAGGTCGCGGCGCTGGCGTAGGAAGGGCCGCGTTTGACATCACCGAGGAATCGTCCAAATTGCACTTTGTGATTGGTGCGATTCGCGCGCCGTATCTCGTTCTGTACCTGCTCATGCAGGGCGGTATTAATGGCTTTGATGCGTTGTTCCTCGTCTGCCTGAGGAGGAAAGGCCAGCGATTTTGCCGCGAGGATGGTGCGTTCCACACCGGCGTTGAAGGCACGGTTAAACGGCACGCCTGAGCCTGCGTCGCCCAAGAGAATGACACGTTTGTTGCCAGGTAATTGTTTGGCGAAGGTGGCGGTGCAATAGGTCGACAGTTCCACACCGGCTATGGCTTCGCTGTTTTCGACCAACTGGTCTTTAAGTGCTTCACGGCGAAGCGCCAACCAGGGGCGGATGCTGTTGGCCAACCGCGTCATGTTGCGGGTTTCAGGTTGAACAAAATCCTTAAGTTTTAGTTTCTTTTTGGCATACACCTCCTGATAAGTGTCTTTGTCCACAAAAAAGAAAAGAGAGACGGGGGTTTTACCGTTTTTCTTACGTCCTATCTGTTCGGATACGAAATGCTCAGTCTGGCTTAACGCAGGAGCATAAGTGGTGAGCGGAATCGGTTTGGTTTTGCCGCGAACATGGTATTTCACTTCAACAATGTATTGCAGATTCTTATCGACTGATTTTTTATCGTCAAAGAATTTTTTTCTGACGGTGCTGTGTGCGCCATCCGCCCCAATCAAGGTGTGGGCAGACGGAAACCGTTCAAGGAGCGTCTGAGGATCGTCGATTTTTTCGTATTCAATGGGAATCCTCAACTCATCGGCTAACTGCTTGAGTTTGCTTTCGATAGTCGAGGTGGGCACAGGACCATGAAAATCCTTTACAATAGCTTGCAGGCGTTCATCAGGGGTGAGATCCGTTAAACGCGCGGCGGTCGACTAACAGGGTATGATGGCGGGTGTATTCTTTATTGCGTTCAAAAATAACAACCTCTGCCTCAGGATTGTGTAATTTCGCTTCAATGGCGCTTAACAATCCAATAGGCCCGGCACCTATAACAAGAATATCAGGATTCATACACATGCTCTTGATCAGTGAAGACGGCCTAGTATAGTCACCTGGCTGTTGAAAAACAACACAGTCAGGGTGTTATAAACTCGCCATGTCAATCACAAAACGATAGCGCACATCGCTTTTAATCACCCGCTCATAGGCTTCATTCACTTGCTGAATTGAAATGCGCTCAATGTCACAGACGATCTGGTGCTGTCCGCAAAAATTGAGCATTTCCTGCGTTTCCTGAATACCGCCAATGAGGGAGCCCGCGAGGCTTTTTCTGCCGCCGATGAGTGACAGGGCTTTGACCGGGATATCGTGCTCCGGAATCCCGACAATGACCATGGTGCCATCGCGTTTAAGCAGTTTCAGGTAATCGTTCCAGTTGATTTTGGCAGAGACGGTATTGATCATCAGGTCAAAGGTACCTGCCAGCTGCGTGAATGTTTTGGCATCCGTGGTTGCGTAAAAGGCATCGGCGCCTAAGCGTTTGGCATCGTTTGCCTTGCTTAATGAGTGGCTGAGTACACTGACTTCCGCACCCAGGGCATGCGCAATTTTAACCCCGATATGACCTAAACCGCCCAGACCAAGGATAGCCACTTTTTTGCCAGGCCCGGCTTTCCAGTGTTTGAGTGGTGAATAAAGGGTAATCCCGGCACAAAGCAGCGGTGCTGCGGCATCGGGGGGAAGATTGTCTGGTATACGCAGCACGTAATGTTCATCGACAACAATGCGCGAAGAATAACCGCCCTGGGTCAAGCGGCTGCCGTCGCGTTCCATGTTATTGTAAGTGGTGGTCATGCCTTCACTGCAGAATTGCTCCAATCCATCCTGGCAGTTGACACACCGCCGGCAGGAATCGACAAAACAACCCACACCCACCCGCTCGCCGACTTTGAATCGAGTAACTTTTGCGCCGATTTGACTGACAACCCCTATGATTTCATGGCCAGGCACCATGGGAAACAAGGCGCCGCCCCATTCTTCGCGGGCCTGGTGGATGTCGGAATGGCAAATGCCACAAAATTGAATATCAATCAGCACGTCCTGCTCACCCACCTCGCGTCGTTCAAATGCATACGGGGTGAGGGGGGCTTTGGCCGTTTGTGCGGCGTATCCTTTGACTGGAATCATGCTGATCTCCTTAACTGGCATAAGCAATAAGAAACAAACAATCAGTCTAGCAAAATTTAACGCGATTGTCGCAGGCCCTGGCCGGATTGATCAGGGGACATTGGTAAGGGTTGCCTAAGCATTTTGCAGGTGTTAAGCAAGGGAAAACTGCTTGCGCTGAGCATGGCTAAGAAAAAGCCGGAGTACCCCATCAGGTGTTGAATGAAGCCGCTCAGGGCGCCAAACACGATGTAGCTCAATGCCATAATGGAGGTGCACAGCGTGTACATGGACATGGGGTAAGGGCTTTGATTGGCAACGCGAAGGAGGTAAGTCATGTAGGCGCCACTCAGGAGTCCTGCGATGAGCTGCCCAAGCAGAACGAATCCCCACAGCAAGGGATGGGCGTGGACATGGGTCATTAAAAAAAAACACAAATGACCAGGAATCATGAGGAATGTTAACTTCTTAAGGCAGGACGAAGTACCCCATCGGCTTGACAGATACCCGGCCACGGAAATGCCTGAAATCAGCGCCAGACTGCCAAAAATCCCATAAAGCATCCCAAATTGCGGCAACGACAGCCCCATGCCCTGAGGATCAACCAAATAAAGCGGCAGCATTTTTTGAATCTGAGCATCAGTCAGATTGTAAATAAAAATAAAAAACAGCGGGCTATGCCACTTTTTCTGCAGGAACAATGCCTGGAGGCCCAGGTCCGTTTTCTGAGGCACAGGGAGGGATTGATGGCCATTGGGTATAAAAAGGGCATGTAACAGGACGAAGGTCACAAGAAGCAGGGTGAGCAGACTGAAAAACAACGACCAGACAGGAAGAGCGGTGCGGGAGGCCAGGAAAACAGCCAGAGTCAATAACCCGCCTTTTACGGTCATGCGGCCCAATTGGTAGAAGCCACTGCGAAGGCCGATATAACGCTTTTGCTCCCTCTCGGGTAAATGCGACAGGTAAAGCCCGTCAGACAGAATGTCATTCATGGAGGAGAGCAGGGCAAGAACCAGGAATGCAGGAATGGACAGTGGCAGAAAAAAGGACGAGTTAGTCGTCAGGGCAAGCAGAAAAACCACGCTCACCAGCCCCCCCTGAATGATCAGCAGGTTGGTTTTTTTATTCGACTGCTTCTCAAGAATGGGTGCGAATACGGGTTTGATGCACCAGGGCAGCATGAACAGGCTGGTTAACAGAGTCGCCGTTGCATTCCCAAGTCCATAATGCTGGTAACACAGTGCGGCCATGGTCGCGACCACCATGTAGGGCAGGCTTTGAAAGAAATACAGACAGGCTATCCAGCCACAGTGCTTTAGGGATTGAAGAGACACAAACGGCCTTGTGTTGACAGGCATGCGTCATATTGTATATTAATTAATCATTTTGAGGCAATGCCTCTCGATCCTGAAAAACAAGCAATGAATTGGCAGGTGTGGGGTATACCCGCTACTATTGAAAGAAAAGGATAAATAAAACATGCCCATGCCGGTCATTAATGAAACATGGTTATGGTGTCTCTTTTTTCTCTTGGTCACTGTCGTCCTGGGCATTGATCTGTGGCTCCTCAGAGGGCAGAAAAGTCATCGGGTTTCAACACGCGAGGCACTGTCATGGACTGCCGTGTGGGTGAGCCTCGCTTTAAGTTTTAATCTTGTGCTTTGGGTTTACCTTTATCACACCTTCGGACCGGCCATTGCCTATGAAAAGTCGCTTGAATTTTTAGTCAGTTACCTGATTGAAAAATCGCTGTCTGTGGATAATCTCTTTGTTTTTATTCTGATTTTTCAATATTTCTCCATTCCTGCCCATCACCAGAGACGACTTCTGCAGTATGGTGTTATCAGTGCCATTTTCATGCGTTTAGTTATTATTTTGTTTGGTATCTGGCTTATCAACCGCTTTGACTGGATCTTTTATGTTTTTGGCGTGTTACTGTTGATTTCAGCGTTACGTATTCTTTTTTTGGGAAATGAAGAAAAAAGCCTTGAAACTAATCTTTTAATCCGCTTTTTTGCAAAAATTTTTCGTCTTTCTCATGAGAAAATTGATGGCCGTTTTTTTATCCTGCACAATAAACAATGGTATGTGACGCCGATGTTTATTGCTTTGTTGTTTATCGAATTCAGCGACTTGATTTTTGCTATCGACAGTATCCCTGCGGTTTTCGCGATTACCCGTGATCCATTCATTGTGTTTACGTCCAACGTCTTCGCGATTCTGGGTTTAAGAACGTTGTATTTTCTCATCAGCAACATGAAAGAGCAGTTTGCCTATTTAAGTCATGGGTTGGCTATTATTCTGATTTTTATTGGCATTAAAATGCTTATCCATGCTTACATAGAAATTCCGGTGTTGATGACACTGGGTTTTATTGTTCTAGTGCTCGCTACGGCCATCGCCTTAAGCTCGATGTTGCGTAAACCGCATTGAATGGCGTTTGAGTTATTTATTAACAAAATTCTCAGTTTAAAATCACAACCCCTGATATAATTTAGGTATACCACGCGATTTATTCTTAAAACCGGGGCGTTCTGACAACGAGGTTAAGCCTGGTGTTTCAGGGCAGGAGAAGAATAAAATGGCTATGAATCGCTACAAAAAATACCGCAAATTTGCAGGAAAAATCGTCATTCTTGGGTTTGGCAGCATTGGTCAAGCCATATTTCCGCTTCTTGCCCGGCATCTGGTGCTTCAACCCCAACAGGTGCGAGTGGTTTCGAAATTAGCGGAGGAGGAAACCATTGCTCAGGAACTGGATGTAAACTTCAGATTGCTTGAGGTCACACGCGAGAATTACAAGTCCTTCTTTGAGGAAGAACTTTCGGCTGGCGATTTTTTAATCAATCTGTCAACAGGAATTGCCAGCGCCGATTTAATCCGCTTGTGTCAGGCAAAAAAAGTACTCTACCTTGATGCCAGCACTGAACCCTGGGAAGGTTATTACACTGACCAATCCCTGTCCGCTTCCCAACGCACCAATTATGCCTTGCGGGAGGAAATGCTCGCGATGAAAGGAAAAGCGGGGAGTACCGCGGTGATTACCCACGGGGCTAACCCGGGTCTCGTGTCACATTTTGTCAAACAGGCTTTATGGAACATGGCCCGCGACAATGATTTGCCGGTATGCCCTCTCGAAACCGCACAGGATTGGGCACATCTGGCACAGCAATTGACCATTAAAGCCATCCATATCGCGGAGCGGGATACCCAAATCACCGCAACACCTAAAATGCCGGGTGAATTTGTGAATACCTGGTCGGTGCCAGGTTTTATGGCGGAAGCTCGACAGCCGGCAGAATTGAGTTGGGGAACGCATGAACGCCATTGGCCAAAAGACGCACATCACTATGATTTCGGTTCGAATTGCTCCATTTATCTTGACCGGCCAGGGGCCACGACGCAGGTGCGTACCTGGACCCCCACACTCGGTCCATTTCATGGCTTTTTAATCACCCATGCCGAATCAATTTCCATTGCTGACTATTTAAGCATTCGATGCAATGGCAATGTCATTTATCGCCCCACCGTTCATTATGCCTATTTCCCTTGTCCTGATGCGACCCTGTCATTGCATGAGTACAATGGTATGGAGTGGCAGAATGGCATGAATCAGGAGGATCATAATCGCTTGATTGTCGATGACATCATTGATGGCATGGATGAATTAGGGGTGCTGTTGATGGGAAATAAGAAAGGGGCTTACTGGTTTGGATCGCAATTGTCGATTCACGATGCCAGAAAGCAGGTGCCCTATAACAATGCGACCAGCCTGCAAGTGGCCGCCGGGGTACTTGCGGCTGTGCTTTGGGCCATGAAGTATCCGGAATGCGGTATTGTCGAGCCTGAAGACATTGACTATCAATACATTTTAAAAATCGCTTTGCCTTATCTTGGCAACGTGTCTGGCTATTACACGCATTGGAATCCGCTGAAAGATCGCCAACAACTGTACAACGAAAAAATCGATCAGAGTGACCCGTGGCAATTCTTAAATATTCGTGTCAATTAAGCGAAAAATATCAGAAATTTACCAGAAATTTTTTCGGTAAAAACGCTTGAATATATTCCCCGTTTTCTCGAGTATTTATCCAGCCATCAATAATGATTTTTCTAATAAATAATGACGCTTTCCGGCAATTTTTTAAATGATCATAGGCCCTATGTAACTGGGCTTCATGATCGGCAATAATTAAAAGAATCATAGGGTCATCAAAAAGCGATGCAAAAATCACTTCGGAATGGATGGATAGGAGCGATAATTCCGCCGGTTCCACGCGTGGAAGTTGTCTTTTTTTTAAAAACGCGGCAATGTCATCCCGTAAGACGAGGTGTTTGGCCTTCATGTCCGCTATCGCTGAGCGGAGGGTGTCGGATTGAATGTGCCGCAATGCGATAAAGAGGACTTCAATAACCGTAACTTCCAGCGTATACAGCTCTGATAATTTATAAAAATAGCCATCATTTAATATCATAAAACCCTCCATAATTTTATTTAATTAATGAAATTTATTTTTAAATCATTTAAATATTTTGCAATGCATTTGTCCTTGATTATCGATCCAGGCTCTTTTCATGATTTCGGTATTAAATGACACACTGATATTGCCTTGCGTGTTAATGGCAATCACTCCCATTTCCCTTTGGGATGCAGGGAGACGTTTTTTAATAACCTGATCACAGGCCTCTTGCAGGGAGTAGCCCTGAAGCTCGATGAGCATGGCAATGGTATGGGCCGCTACGCCTGTAATTAACGCTTCCCCTTCGCCGGTGCCTGAGACGGCGCAATTGCGGTTGTCTGCATAACAACCTGCACCAATCACACAACTGTCGCCAATGCGTCCCGGCAGGCAATGACTGGTGCCTCCAGTTGACGTGGCGGAAGCCAGATTGCCTTCACTGTCCATGGCAACAGCGCCCACCGTGCCGCGGCATTTTTTTTTAAGGATGTCGTCAAACGTTTCCTGCTGCCGGTTTTGGTTTTGCTGGTATTGATAATCCGTCATAAAATAAGACTCAGGCAATAAGGGAAGATTGAAATACTTCGCCACCTCAAGGGCCCCATAGCCGGATAAAAAAACATGATGGGTTTTTTTCCATGATTTTTCGCGCAAGGCTGACGGGGTTTTTAACCTCACGAATCATGGACACGGCACCGGCTTTTAAGGTTTTGCCATCCATAATGGACGCATCCATTGCGATTTCTCCATGGCAATTCAGCGTGGACCCGCGCCCCGCATTAAAGTGCGGATCGTCTTCAAGCACGCAGACCGCTGCCTCCACGGCATCGAGCGCACTGCCGCCGTTTTTAAGAATGCGATGGCCGGTGAGCAGTGCCTCCTGTAACCCCTTCTCGCATTTTTTTTCATTGGATAGTATAAAATCCGAGATCTCTCCTGCACCGCCGTGAACGGCCATTGCGATTTTATTCATGCTAAACCCCTTGCGGTTATTCCTTTAACGTTGGATTGTAAAGTTTACGTGTTTTAATGGAAAACCGACAATTTTTAACCAGTAAATGCACCTTGAGGTTTTCGACGTACACCGCGTCATCTTCCTTGACGGTGGTGATATTGGTTTGGCGAATTGACTTGCCGTCAATGATGACAACCATGCCAGAGCCCCGGCATTCGGCTTCCGAACCGTTTTTAATGATAAGTGCTGTGTCCTCACCTAACCCCACGCCTAATTGATCCGGATTAATGATGATGGCATGTGCCAAACGGGCGAAGCGTCCGCGTTTAATAAAATGGGTATCGATGATGCAGTTTTGCAGAAAGCCAAGCCCGGAAGAGGTTTTTAAATCACTCTCCATCAGCGCTTCTTCCACACCGCCTTCAGTGATCATAATGGATGACATCACCATGGCTCCGGCGCTGGTGCCAGCTACAATAAAGGTTTTATCCTTGACATAGCGTTCCCTGATTCGATCAATCAGCGGCGTGCCGCCAAGAATGGTCGCCAGGCGGAATTGATCGCCGCCCGTGAAAAAAATGCCGTCAGCCTGCTCGATGCGATCCAGGTAGATTTTTTCCCTGGCTTCCATTTTGTCTTCAATTTGAATGAAGCCTGAGTGTAAGTAGCCAATGTCGCGAAACGCTTTTTCATACCGCTGCCTGACTTCCTCCTGATACCGTGAACCCGAGGTAATGACTTCAATTTTTTTATTGCGAGACGCGTTGAACAATTCGCGCAAAATCTCATACCGCTGCAATTCGCCCTGATTCTTCTTGCTTGCGGAGGGAATCTTGTCTCCCATGTCTTCCGCGCCACCGATGATGAGTAATTTTCCTTTGGCATACATGACCGCTCCTTAAGCCGAGGTATAATCAGCATTCCATTCCTTGTGAAGTGTCTTTAAATGGGCTGTAGCCGCCAGGACATCCTCAGGAAAATACACAATAAACGTTCCGGGTTTTGCCTTTTCCAGAGCATGGCTGAGCGCTTCCTTTTCATTGGGGATAACCTGGATTTCCCTAACCAGTTTGGCGTCAGCCTCATCAATACCCTGAACGATTAGCTCGGTCAGTTCCTCATTGCTTCGACCACGCCCGTCGCTGTCGTGGCGAATGATAATTTCATCGTACATTTGGGCTGCACAAAACCCTACTTTTTTAATGTCTTCAGGACTCCTGTCGCCGGTGGCGGCGATAATCCCGACTTTTTTTGAGCATTTCAGTTGCTTTAAATACTTCTGCAATTCAATGAACGCCGCCTCATTATGGCAATAATCCAGCATGACGTGAAAATGATTAAACGAATAGACATTCATTCGCCCCGGAATCATCTCGGGGGTGGGGTAAAAGGTAGTGAGCCAGGCGGCAATGTCCGTTTTTTTGAAATTCATGGCCACCGCAGCCAGGGTCGCGGCCAGTGCATTTTGTATCATGCAGGACGCTTTGCCGCCGTGGGTTATGGGGATGTTTTCCAGGCTTTGCATGGGAATGATTTCATCATGCGCACGGATTATCAGCTGGCCGGAATCAATGTAAGCGGCAAGACCCCCTGTCCGGCAATGGTCATGGAGGTGTTTATTGTCCTTGTGCATACTAAAGAGGGCAATCTGGCACCGGAGGGATTTTTTCATGGCAAATACCAATTCATCGTCGGCATTGAGCACCGCATACCCTGTCGTCATGGTACTGCGGGCAACGACTTCCTTGACACGGGCCATGTCGCTTAAGGTGTGGATGTCATTCTGTCCCAAATGATCAGAGGACACATTGGTAATGATACTGACCTGGCATTGGTCAAATCCTAGCCCGGCCCGTAAAATACCTCCACGCGCGCACTCCAGAACAGCAAAATCAACCAAGGGATCACGCAGCACCAGATTGGCGCAAAAAGGGCCGCTGCAGTCGCCAAGGTAAAGGGGATTCTGATTAATGTAGACGGCGTCCGTGGTGGTAAAGCCGACCTGATGGCCTGCTTGACGGGCAAAATGAGCCATCAACCGGACGGTGGTTGTTTTTCCATTGGTTCCGGTCACGGCGACAAGAGGGATTCGCCCGGATTGGTTATCGGGAAAGAGCATGTCGACGATGGGCTTAGCCACGTCGATTGCCTGACCGCGAGTGGGGCGCAGGTGCATGCGTAACCCCGGACTGGCATTCACTTCCAGTACAGCGCCTTGACCTTCAGTAAGCGGTAAACGGATATCCTGCGCCATGATGTCGATACCGCAGACATCGAGGTTCATCAGCCGCGCAATGCGTTCAGCCATAAAGGCATTCGCCGGATGTACATCGGCTGTGACGTCGGCTGAGGTCCCTCCGGAGCTGATGTTCGCGGCATGCTTTAAACGTAAAACAGTGCCCCTTGACAAGACACTGTCTAAATTCAGGCCTTTTTCCTTAAGAATACCCAGCGTCACATCATCAACGGAGATGGCAGTCAAATAATTCTCATGGGATCGTCCCCGTTCCGGCTGTTGATTAATGACATCAATCAGTTTCTGAATCGTCGATGTGCCGTCGCCGACAATGGCCGCCGGCAAGCGTTGAGCCACGGCAACCAATTTATAATTGACTACCAGAAAGCGGTAATCATGACCTTCAATTAATTTTTCAACAATGACCTGGGAAGAGACCTGCTGCGCCAGATTCAATGCCGAACGTGCTTTTTCCCTGGTTAGGATATGCGTGGTAGTGCCACGGCCATGATTACCGTTGAGTGGCTTAATGACACAGGGAAATCCCACCTTTTTAAGCGCTGCATCAAGTTCAGGCAAGCCGCTAATGACCACGCCCTGGGGGACAGGAATAAGCTCGGCGGCCAGGATGTTTTTGGTGAGCTCCTTGTCGCTGGCGTTATCAACAGCGAGGGAACTGGTATCTGAAGTGATTGCTGCGCGGATCTGCTTTTGCTGCCTGCCATGACCTAACTGGATCAGTGATCCTGAGTCAAGGCGGCGAAAAGGAATGTTACGCCTTGCAGCTTCAATAAGAATGGCCTGAGTGCTTGGACCGAGGCTTTCGTCGTCCCTGATAGCTCGCAGGCAGCGGATGTCCTCCGTGAGCCGCGTGTATTTTTTTTGACAGGCCAGGGCTCTAACCAGTTCAACCGCACGATTTGCTGCGTAGACGCCGGCCTTTTCAAAGGCATAGGAAAACACCACATGATAAACACCCGGTTCGGCTGTGGAGCGAGTTCGGCCAAAACCGCATTCCATACCGGCTAACCATTGCAGTTCAAGGGCTACATGTTCAATAACATGCCCAAGCCAGGTGCCATCATTAACCCGCTTTAAGAATCCGCCTTGATGACCCTCTGAGCAATAGTTTTCGTGTAGGGAGGGCAGCAATTCGCTTAGGTGAGCATTAAAACCCGGAAGGGCATTAGTAGGTAATCGCTCGAATTCATGCAGATGCAGTTTGATAACAATCAGTTTACAACGGGTATTTGACCAATAATTAGGGCCACGCAAAACAGTGATATTTAAAATTTCCATATCCAAATCTCCCAACAAAGACACTGCTATTCGTTTAGAAATATATTTTTTTTAAGGCCTTTTGGTTCCAGGAAAAGTTGTTGGAAGTGGAGTGGCCGTAACAGGATTTGATTTAAAGAATAGACCAGCGACTGAGGCGTGCCGAAGTGAAGGGCTTTTTTTACCCACAAGGGAATAATGTAATGCTCATCCTCAATCATTTTTTGATACACCTCAAACAAAGGATTGTTGCCGCGGTTTTCACCCGCTTTTACTTCGCTAAGTAACGGGATTAATTGGTGGGTGTTTTTAATAAAAAAAGTATCGAGAAGCGCGTTATTTGCAATTATTTTTTGCCGCAGCGATTTCACCTTGAAATCCTGATCATCCACTTCGGCAAACAGCAATGAAGGATCGTGCGAATGATACAGCAGCAGGGCGCCGTCAATTTGCCATTCCAGCAGAATTTGCCAATTAAAATAAACCTGAATATGGGTGTCGCAGTTATGGATGAGGGAAGGTAATTGAAGGTTGAGGTAGGGCACTGCCGTTAAAAGGGTTTCGGCCAGTGTCCGGGTGTCTTCTTTCAGATTAATGATACAGGGGTAAAATGCATGGTAATGAGTGCGTATGTCTTCGGTTAAAAGGGTTGAAAACTCATCATCCTTTATAATGAAAATCAAGGGATTGGCCAAATGCAGCGGCAGTGAATCCACGGCCTGCCTATACATCGGTTTATCGGCAACCATGATGAGGGGTTTTGGTCGCGTAAATCCTGAGGTTTTGAAACGTAATCCTGATCCAACCATGGGGATAATGATGTTCATAATTCATTCCTTTATCTTAGATATGTTTCAAAAACACAGTGCCTTGCCGGACATTAATTATTAAATATAGGGGTATTTATGAATTAATAAATAGCGGTTTTAATGGAGGTGATTAGGGTTTCCCATGGTTTAAATTCGGTTGACATACAATGGGAAAAGTCATAAAAGAGGCAACTGAATTGTAAAGGATGCTCCCTTGTTTTCACCTTCACTGTGAGCTTTAATCGTGCCGCCATGAAGTTTAATTAAATTGTTAGCCAGAGCCAGTCCAAGACCAAACCCCTCCCGTTGTTTTATAAATCCCTGGTTGAAAAGCATAAAAATGCTGGATAAAAATTCGGCTTTTATGCCTTTGCCATTATCAGACACAACAATTTCAGCGAAGCGCTGATTGGGGTGGATGTGTGATTGCGATTGGATTGTGATTTCTCCCCCTTCAGGAGTAAATTTAATCGCATTGGCAAGCAGGTTTGAAAAAACCTGCTTGATCCGGGTCTGATCACAGGAGACAATCAGGGGCTTTGAACAGCACATGCGGAGAGACACTGATTTTTTTTCCGCAGAGGCCCTTATGGAGTCAACGCAAAGGCGAATGAGCTGACTCAGATCGGCCGGTTGCATGTCCAGGGTAATCTTGCCGAGGATCGTTCCTGAAATATCCATTAAATCATTAATAATGGTGTTTTGGGTCATTGCGCTGTCTTCAATGGCATTCAAACCAATGGCCAGTTTTTCTTTGGAGATGTGCTGGCTTTTCAATAACTGAGCCCAGGTTAAAATCGCCGTCAGTGGCGAGCGGAGCTCATGGGAGAGTGTGGCTAAAAATAAATCTTTGGCATGGCTGCTCTCTTCTGCCTTGATTTTTTGCGCCTGAAGTATTTCTTCATGTTGCCGATGCTGAATCAGATTAGCAGTTTCATGGGCCAGCAAGTCCAAAATGGTAAGCACTTTACGATCAGGGTAACAGTGGCGTTTCCAATAGAGGGCGATGACTCCCAACAGGCGGCCATAGGCGATAATCGGAATCGTCATCATGCTGCAAATCCCGCTTTTCATAAGCCAGGCCATCGCGGGACAAGGGTGATCAAATGCCGAATCATTTATCAAATCCACATGAATGGTTTTGGCATCCATGGCCGCCATCCTGCAGGGGCTTTGTTCCTCATTGAGAAGCGGCAAGGATTGTCGCATTTCCTTATTAAAACCATGACTTGAGACGGTATGAAGCATGTGGGAAAGCGGATCATAAAGCTGGATATTACCCTTGTCTGCCCTGGCGAATTTCACGAAGGCCCTGTTTAACGTTTGTAACAGGGAGGAAAGTGCATGACGGTTACGAAGACGCAGGCTTATTTTGTGCAGGACCGTGAGATAATCCTTGTCAGGCGATGGGCTTGACGGTTGTTCATCAGCAGCAAAATGATCTGGAGTTTGAGTGATTTTTTTTACCACATATTCATCCATTCAATATCCATAAAAAATAGATAAAAAGAGCCATTTTGCTTTTTTTAAATTTAAATTTTAAGGACGTAATTTTATATTGTAATTTGGTGTCAGGCAATTATATTATTGATAATGAGTTGAAATAATGATTCATGATAAATAATTGGATTATTGGCCTGCCATTGGCCTTAGGATGATGAATGATGAATAGGAATGTTCTCCGTGTGTATCTGGTTGAAGATGATGCGTCAATCAGCAAAGCACTTTTGGCTTTGTTTGAGTCGGTTAAAATTGAGGTGTGCAGTTTTTCGGACCCCCTTGCTTTTCTTGAGGAATTTGACAAAGGCACCATTCAAAATGGCTGCATCCTTTTAGACATCCGTCTCCCTAACATGGGTGGTTTGGAACTGTATCAGAAAATGAAAAAGCACACGACGCTGCCTGTCATTTTCATCACGGCTCATGGCGACATTGAAATGGCAGTTAAAGCCATGAAACTTGGCGCATTCGATTTCATTTCCAAACCGTTTAATAACCAAATTCTTCTCCAGGCTGTGCAGCGATCTTTTTCATTAATTCCTTTAGCCAATATCATCAGTCAATTTAAAACCAACTTATTGACATTAACACCACGAGAAAAAGAGGTTCTCGAATTCATTATTAAAGGTAAAATGAACAAAGAAATCAGCTATGTGCTCGACATTGCACTGTCAACCGTTGAAATTCACCGCTCCAACCTGATGAAAAAATTGAAAATGAAAAATCTCCCGGAACTGATTCATTATTATTTGATGGCCAAGGAAACGGCAGCCAATGAGGCGTTGCTTGAAAAACAACCGGAGACGTATTAATTGCTGGCTTTCCGCTTGACCACAGCTAAAATTGATTTAATACCATCAATTATTCAACGGGATAGGGCTTTATGAACCCAGTGAAGGATGTCTTGGCTTATCTTAAAGCGCATAAGCTGGTTTTAACCACGGCCGAATCCTGTACAGCCGGAAGAATCATTCATCTGCTTTCCAAAATCGCGGGCAGCGGCACCTGCCTGGATGCGGGCTATGTGGTTTATTCCGAAGCCGCCAAGAAGCGGTTATTGGGGGTTAAACAAAAAACCATTGATCGCTACGGATTAACCAGTGAGGAAGTGGCGCACGAGATGGCATTGGGTGCACTCAAGCAAAGTGCGGCAAACGTCGTTGTCGCCACTACGGGCGTGGCAGGACCTGGGACCATGGATGGCATCCCTCAGGGGACCATTTGTTTTGCCTGGGGATTTTTAGTCGACAAAACGCCGGTTATCTATTCACAAACCCGGCATTTCCCCGGAAATCGCAGCGGAGTACAAACCCGGGGGGCCGAATATGCTCTGGTGCATATTCCCTCTTTTCATCAGCGCTGCCATCAGGAGCGCTCCTCCTGATGGGCTTCAGTGTGGAACAGTTTAAGCATTGCCTCGTTAAACTGAGGAATATCATCCGGCTTCCTGCTGGTCAAAATCAGGTCATCACAAACCACGGCTTTATCCACCCAATGGGCGCCGGCATTAATTAAATCGGCTTTAATGGAAGGCCAGGACGTCACCTGATGGCCTTTTACCACATCCGCATTAATGAGTAACCAGGGGCCATGGCAAATGGCTGCAATGGGTTTATGCTGCCTGTGCATCTCTCTGACAAGGGACACGGCTTCGGGAAAGAGGCGCAGTCTGTCAGGATTGGCCACACCGCCAGGCAGCAGTAAGGCATCAAACTCGTCTGCCTTGGCTTCTTTTAAGGGGATATCGACTGTAAACCTGTCCCCTTTGTCCAGATGATTGAATCCTTGCAGGGCGTCCTTTTCAGGAGAGATCAAAAATGTTTTGGCACCGGCTTCTTCCAGGGCTTGCCGTGGTTTAACCAGTTCCACCTGTTCAAAACCATTGGCCACCAGAATAGCGACTTTTAGACCATTGAGGTTTTCCATGTCTTTCTCCGTTCATCTCTGTGATTTAAGTATAGACAATCAGTAAAATGTCCTATTAATTAAAGAGTTGAATAAAAACCATCGGTTTGCTTTAGCGGGCACAGGCTGGAAAATTCATCGATAATTGATTAATACCGGTTTTAGACGTTTAATAGTGCCACCCAGCGAAACAGGGTATATCATGGCAAAACTGTATTTTTATTATTCGGCAATGAATGCCGGCAAGAGCACGGTGCTGCTCCAGTCAAGTCATAACTATCAGGAGAAAGGCATGCAGACCCTGCTCCTGATGCCGGCCCTTGATAATCGTTACCAATACGGGACAATCACCTCACGCATCGGCTTGTCCGAGCCTGCCTATGCGTTTCATTCGCAAGACAACCTGTATACGCATGTTCTGAAAAGCCGAACCGAAAAGCACTATGCCTGTGTGTTGATTGACGAAGCACAGTTTTTAACGCGGGAACAGGTTTATCAACTGACGGAGATTACCGATCAACTCGCCATTCCCGTGCTCACTTATGGATTACGTACGGATTTTCGCGGCGAACTGTTTACGGGCAGTCAATACCTGCTGGCCTGGGCGGATGAATTGGTTGAAATTAAAACCATCTGTCATTGCGGCCGTAAAGCGACAATGAATCGACGCATCAATGCGGCCGGTGAAGTGATTGTTGAAGGTGAGCAATTGTTTATCGGCGGCAACGAAAGCTATGTTTCCACCTGTAGACGCCATTTTAAAAGCGCTCAAACGGTGTCTGAAACCCAACCCGTGCCATAAAATTGTTCAATAACGATACCTTTTCGCATTATTTTTTGATACAATAACGCGCAACTTTCGCGCGCCGTATTAAGGAGTAACATTGTCTGATTCAGCGACGGTGAATTCGGGGGTCGTTTTGCCTCGTGGTGGCCTGATGGCCTGGCTTGTATGCCTGTCAGCCGGTTTGTTTTTCTTTTATGAGTTTTTCCAGCTCAATATTTTTGATGTCATCAATCAGCCCCTGCGCGACGATTTTCATCTGGATGCGACGCAGCTTAGCTGGATGTCAAGCTCCTACCTCTGGGCCGATATTCTTTTTCTGTTGCCTGCCGGAATTATTCTTGATCGTTATTCCATACGCCGGGTTATTCTTTCCGCTATGTTTATCTGCGTGATTGGTACGGTTGGTTTTGCCTTGACCGACTCTTTTTTATTGGCGTCGTTTTTTCATTTTTTATCCGGCATTGGCAATGCGTTTTGTTTTCTGTCCTGTGTTGTTTTAGTTTCCCACTGGTTCCCTCCGCGCCGTCAGGCGCTGGTTATCGGCAGTCTGGTAACCATGGCTTTTATTGGCGGCATGATGGCTCACACGCCCTTTGCCCACCTGAACGAAACTTATGGCTGGCGCAATTCATTGCTTATCGACGGCGCGGCCGGCGCCCTGCTGCTGGTTTGGATTTACATCATTGTTAAAGACAGCCCCCATTCAACGCGGCTTGAGCGCAAAATCCAAACCCAGGCTGTACTGCCGGGTTTTGTTAAGGCCTTGCGCAATCGTCAGAACTGGCTTTCCGGTTTATACACGTCCCTGCTCAATCTTCCCATCATGGTTCTCTGTGCCTTATGGGGCGCAAGCTACCTGCAGGTTGTCCATCGCTTGCCGGACATGGCTGCCAGTAACGTGGTCAGTCTGATTTTCATTGGCAGCATCATCGGTTGCCCATTGGTGGGCTGGTTGTCTGACAGCCAGGGCCGCCGTAAGCCCTTGATGATTTTGGGTGCCCTGGCGACCTTAATCACGATCGTCCCCTTGTTCCTGGACGTGGCTCTTTCACAAACGCAGTTAGGCCTTCTCTTTTTTGCCCTGGGTTTGTTTACCAGCACTCAGGTCATTAGCTACCCTTTGATTGCGGAAAGCAATGATCCGGACAATACCGGCTCGGCAACGGGTGTGGCGTCTACTTTAATTATGGGCGGGGGCGGTGTCGGTCAGGTGTTGTTTGGCTGGCTGATGCAGCATCATGCCGGCACGGCGGCGCAACAGTACACGGTGGCTGATTTTCAATTCGCGATGTGGATGTTCCCGTTGACGGTGATCGCTGCGCTGATAGCGGTATTGTTAATCCGTGAAACTTACTGCAAACGTTAGGACAGAGGAGTTTTTTATGCAGATGGTCGGTGAGTATAGGGAAGAAACCAAAGCGTCACTTCGTATTTTACCCTGGGTGGTTTGTTTTAGCGCGTCGCTTTTTTTCTTTTATGAGTTCATTCAAGGCAATATGTTTGCATCCATTGCCGACAACATCATGCACGACTTTCAGATTCAGGCGGATAAAATGGCGTATTTGTCCAGTATCTATTACCTGTCCAATGTTCTTTTTCTCTTTGTCGCCGGTATGGTGCTTGATAAATACTCCAATAAAAAAACCATCCTGTTTGCCATGTTCCTGTGTGTCGTCAGCACGTTTATTCTGGCTCATGCACAATCGTTTTATTTAGCCTTGCTGTGCCGGTTCATCACTGGTATTGGCAGTGCCTTCTGTTTTCTTGGGCCTATCCGGATTGCCTCACGCTGGTTTCCCCCGCGCCGGATGGCGATGATTACCGGTGCAGTAGTAACCATGGCCATGACGGGCGGCATGTTGTCGCAATACCCGCTTACCAAACTGGTCGCACAGGTCGGTTGGCGTGACGCCTTGATTCAGGTCGGTTGGCTCGGTACCGCCATGCTGATTTTCATGTGTTTTGGTATTGTCGAGAAAAAACAGACGGTCACGGGCGACTCTAAAAAAATTGACGTCAAAACCATCATCCGCAAAGCCTATCTGAATTCCCAGAACCTGCGTGCGGCTCTGTATACCAGCCTTATGAACATGGCGATCGCTGTTTTTGGCGCCATGATGGGTTCCTTGTATCTCATGCAGCGTCTGGATATCAGTAAAGAAGAGGCCTCGCTGGTCAATACCATGTTGTTCCTTGGCGCCATTTTCGGCGGCCCTGTGATTGGCTGGATCTCTGATAAACTCGCGCTTCGCATCATGCCAATGAAAATCGGGGTCCTCGCGTCATTGGCCACAGTATTGGTTATTTTGTTTGTTCCCGTGTCCTTGCCTGTCATGAAAGTGTTGTTTTTCCTCCTTGGTTTTTTTACGGCGGCACAGGTGATAAGTTATGCGCTGGTGGCAGAAAGCAGCTCGCCGCTGATTACGGCGACGGCCGTGAGTGTCATTTCCATTCTGACCCAGGGCGGGTACATTGTTTACCAAAATGTGTTCAGCCAACTGCTGATGCACCATGGCGAGATGCAGATGGTGCAGGGTGTGCCTGTTTATTCGCTGGGCGATTATCAATACGCGGCTCTGATGTTGCCAGTCGGTTTAATTATTGCTTTACTGGCATTAACAGGTTTGCGTGAAACGCATGGTCGTCACATTGAGGGGTAAGCTGGATGCCGGGACGTGTATGTATACTTTTATTGGATTCCCTGGGGATTGGGGCAAGTCTGGATGCCCATTGCTACGGCGATGAGGGTGCCAATACTTTTGCTCACATCCATGAAGCCTGTGCAGAGGGCCTGGCTGACAAACCCGGCGTGCGTCAGGGGCCGTTGATGCTTCCTAACCTGACCGCTGCGGGGCTTTACCATGCCACCATGGCCAGTTCGGCCGCCACCAGTTTTTCGCTGGAAGGCCTTGCCGATCCCATTGGCTATTACGGCTATGCCGTGGAGCAAAGTCTCGGTAAAGACACGCCCAGCGGGCATTGGGAATTGGCTGGCGTCCCGGTGACCTTCGAATGGGGGTATTTTCCGGATACGATTCCGTGCTTTCCTGAAAAGCTGATTGCTGAGTTGGTTCGTGAAGCGAAACTGCCGGGCGTATTAGGGCAAAAGCATGCCTCCGGTACCGTTATTATTGATGAACTGGGGGAAGAACACATTAAAACGGGCAAGCCCATTGTTTACACCTCGGCAGACAGTGTCTTTCAGATTGCCGCACATGAAATGCATTTTGGTCTTGAACGCTTGTATGACCTCTGTGAAATTGCCCGCCGTCTGGTCGACGAGTATCAAATCGGACGGGTAATTGCTCGCCCCTTTATTGGTGAACCTAATCATTTTTCGCGTACCGGCAATCGCCGCGATTATGCCACATTGCCGCCCGCACCCACGTTGCTTGATGAGTTGAAAAAAAGAGGCCGGGAAGTCATTGCCATTGGCAAAACTGCCGATATCTTTGCCCATCAGGGCATGACCCGCACCGTCAAGGCCGATGGGAATATGGCGCTGTTTGATGCTACGCTTGATGCGATGAAATCTGCACCGGCAGGCAGTCTGGTGTTTACCAATTTTGTTGATTTCGATTCATCCTATGGTCACCGCCGTGACACCGCGGGTTATGCGCATGCGCTGGAGCAATTTGATGCCAGGCTGCCTGAGCTGCAAGCCTTATTGAATGACGACGATGTGATTGTCATTGCCGCGGATCATGGGTGTGACCCGACTTTCCCGGGTTCGGATCATACCCGGGAGCATATTCCCGTTCTTCTGTTTGGGCCTAAAACACCAAGCCACTTTATCGGCCGCCGCGACAGTTTTGCGGACGTGGGCCAGAGTCTTGCCCGCTACCTTGACATCGAGCCCTTGCTTCACGGGGTTTCTTTTCTCTGATGAGTTATCCGCTTGCTTTCCTCGATTTTTGCGCTACTGTGGAACACAAGCCGACGTCGCTGCGCAAAAATGTCCTTTATATTTTATGGCGCAGTAACAAGCCGCTGAAGGCTTACGATATCGTCGAGCAATTGCTGCAGTTTAACGCCAATGCCAAGCCGCCGGCTGTTTACAGGGTGCTGGATTATTTTGTCGCCTTAGGTCTAGTCCACAAGATCGAATCCATTCAATCCTACTCGCTATGCCAGGAGCATGAAAAAAAATACCATTGTGAGTTATTAATGGTGTGTAACCAATGCCATACGGTCACGGAAGTGTATGATGCGGCGTTGCATGCCCTGATAAAACAGTTAGGTCACAAACAGCAATTTGCCCTGCAGGAAGGCAGTATTGAAATCAAGGGTCTGTGTGAACCTTGTCAGCAACAACGGACCCACTGTTTCAAAAAGGTATAAAAAAAGTCAAGAATGTCTATTGAATTTCTCATGCAATGCCCCCACATAAGCTGTTTCAGTGTGTATGAGGAATTATCTTGGAACAATACCGTGGAACAACCATCCTGTCTGTTAG
The DNA here is from genome assembly GCF_016864235.1 of Legionella sp. MW5194. NCBI lineage: Bacteria > Pseudomonadati > Pseudomonadota > Gammaproteobacteria > Legionellales > Legionellaceae > Legionella > Legionella sp. MW5194. Next base: position 2,843,175 of record NZ_CP045732.1, on the reverse strand, counting down.
GCGGGGTAACCAGGTCGTGATCGGCGGCGACGGTCAGGTCACTATGGGCAACACCGTGATGAAAGGCAATGCCAAGAAGGTTCGACGCCTCTATAAAGACAAAGTCATTGCCGGCTTTGCCGGTGGTACCGCGGATGCGTTCACCCTGTTTGAACGATTTGAACGCAAACTGGAAATGCACCAGGGGCATCTGGTCCGTGCGGCGGTGGAGTTGGCCAAAGATTGGCGTACCGATAAAATTCTGCGTCGCCTCGAAGCGCTGCTGGCAGTGGCTGACAGGAATGCCTCGTTGATCATTACCGGTAACGGCGATGTCATTGAACCCGAAGGCGGCTTGATTGCTATTGGTTCCGGTGGTCCATTTGCCCAGTCCGCGGCTCGCGCACTTTTGGAAAATACCCAATTGCCGGCGGTAGACATCGTCCGCAAAGCCCTGGCAATTGCTGGCGATATTTGTATCTACACCAACCATAATTTAACCATCGAAGAATTGGATAGTGACAGTGAATAATGCAATGATGACTCCTCGGGAGATTGTGCAAGAGTTGGATAAGCACATTATTGGGCAGGATCAGGCGAAACGGGCAGTTGCTATTGCACTGCGTAATCGTTGGCGGCGCATGAAGATTGCCGACTCGGCCTTACGCAATGAGATCATGCCGAAAAACATTTTAATGATTGGGCCGACCGGTGTGGGTAAAACTGAAATTGCCCGCCGTCTGGCCAAACTGGCACAAGCACCGTTCATCAAGGTGGAAGCCACCAAATTTACTGAAGTGGGGTATGTGGGCCGCGATGTGGATTCCATTATCCGCGATTTGGCGGACATTGCCATTAAGCAGGAACGTGAACTGGCAATGAAAAAAGTGGAAAACCTGGCCGAGGAGGCTGCAGAGGATCGTGTACTCGATGCCTTGCTGCCGCCTGCGCGCGGCAGCCTGGTTCCGAGCGAGAAAGAAAGTTCAACTCGCCAGATATTTCGCAAGCAATTGCGCGAAGGGACGTTGGACGACAATGAAATTGAAATTGAAATCGCCGCTTCACCCGTCGGTGTGGAAATTATGGCCCCGCCTGGCATGGAAGAAATGACCAGTCAATTGCAGGCGATGTTCCAGCAGGTCGGCAGCGGCCGTACCAAAACGCGTAAAATGACCATTGCCAAAGCGATGAAAATTATTCGTGAGGAAGAGGCCTCAAAACTCATCAATGAAGAAGACATCAAAACGCGGGCCATTGAAAAAGTGGAACAGCACGGGATTGTATTCATCGATGAGCTTGATAAAGTGGCACGGCGCGCAGAGCACGGCGGCGGGGATGTGTCACGGGAAGGGGTGCAGCGGGATTTATTGCCTCTGGTGGAAGGTACAACGGTTTCGACCAAATACGGCATGATCAAATCTGATCATATCCTGTTCATTGCCTCCGGTGCTTTCCATGTTGCCAAGCCGTCTGATTTAATTGCTGAACTGCAGGGACGGTTACCGATTCGTGTGGAGTTGGCCGCACTCAGTGTGGAGGATTTTGTTCGCATTCTGACAGAACCCAGTTGCTCATTAACGCAACAATACACCTCCCTGATGGAAACGGAAGGGTTGACCTTGACCTTTGATGCCTCGGGCATCAAGCGCATTGCTGAAGTGGCGTGGCAAGTGAACGAGCGCACTGAAAACATTGGAGCTCGTCGCCTTTACACCGTGATGGAGCGTTTACTGGAAGTGGTTTCCTTCGAAGCCACCGACAAGGCGGGCGAATCCGTGCACGTGGACTTGGCCTATGTCAATGAGCATCTCGGTAAGTTGGTTGCCGATGACGATTTGACCCGTTATATTTTATAAAAAAAGCTTCCGCGCGAAGCGGAAGCGTGTTCTCTTATAACTTGCAGGTCGACGAAGGGTCGCCTGAATCGGCCAGGTAATTCACGGCAATGGCTGCCGCTGTCAGCGCTGCAGCACCAAAGAATAAAAACGAACACTGCCTGTTTCGTTTCTGACGCTCCAACTGCTGTTTGCGTTCATTCTCCTCTCGGGCTTTTTCCCGGCTGCTCTGTTCAGTGATTTCCGTTCTCATGGTGTTGACCAGGCTGGGTTCATCATCCACATCGAGCATGGGTCGGGCAGCAAGATTCTCCATGATTGCGAAAACCTCACCGGCCTGCGCTTTAGTCTCGTCAATGAGGTCCTGGGAGGCGCCGGTGTCATTGGCAGAAAAATGTTCAATACAGGTGGACAGCGGCAGGCTTATCTCCAAAGGAGAGTAGGAAGGATTGATGATCCGTTGATAGACAAGAAAAAAGCCCAATCGGCAAAAGAGTGCCGCTTCGGAGGGAGCATTTTTTAACTGATAGTCAAAATTGACCAGCAGTTGCAAAATCTGCTCGATCACAGGGTAGGGGTCATCAATGGCCGCATATTCAATATGGAAATGGGGATATTCATTATGCGCATTGAGATTGTGGCTAAAATGGGGATCATGCGCATGAATATGATCCTCGCCAAACATCGAAACATGGCCATCGAGCACCTCTGCAGGGGGTAACTTCTGAGCAAAGGAAAAGGTGGGGCACTCACTGCCATCCGCGTGGCCGCTGCATTTTAGCAACAGGCTAATGAGCCCTTCCATAAAGTAGCTGTTGATGGACTGTTGTTTTTCGGTTTCGCCACGTTGATGAAAAAGGGTAAACGTCAGTGTGCGATCATCGTAGACAAACTCCACTTTGCTTAAAAAGGAGCTTTCGCTGAAGTCAATGATGGCGCGTGTGCCTGTGTATTTATGGTAAATCGTGGTTAATTTCATGAAGGACCTCCCGGAAGTCATTAAATGGATCAATACCTTGTGTAACGCAAGTTTACATTTGTGTTAAGAAAGAACATAATGGGGCAATTTATAGCGACTTTGGTGCATTATGATTGCCATCATTGAATCTTTCAATGCCGGATTGTTAAATAAGAAACATTGGGTGTCCAATGTTATCGCAGGAATCATTGTCGGCGTGGTCGCCCTGCCTTTGTCCATGGCCTTTGCCATTGCTTCCGGCACCAAGCCTGAGCAGGGTATCTACACGGCCATTGTTGCGGGCTTGATCGTTTCTCTTTTCGGCGGCAGTCGTCTGCAGATTGCCGGTCCAACCGGGGCGTTCATTGCCATCTTGGTAGGCATTACTGCCAAATACGGCATTGATGGCTTGCAAATTGCGACCATGATGGCGGGTTGCATGCTGTTACTCATGGGCCTTGGCCGTTTGGGAACCGTCATTAAATTCATTCCTGACCCGGTGATCGTCGGGTTTACCTCAGGGATTGCTGTCGTAATTTGGGTGGGGCAATGGAAAGACTTTTTTGGCTTGCCCACGGTAAGCGGTGTCCACTTTCACGAGAAATTGTGGCATTTGTTGCAAGTCTTACCGCAAATGCACTGGGCTACCACGGGCCTTGCTGTTTTTGCCCTCGCACTGGTGATGTTCTCCTATCAATTGCCGGGATTAAAGCGGGTACCGGGGCCATTGGTGGCATTGCTGGCGGTTACCCTGCTGCAGGCGATTTTTCATTTTAAAGGGGTAGCAACCATTGGTTCACAATTTGGCGGCATCCCACGAGGATTGCCCGCTTTTCACTGGCCTGAAATCAGCGTGGATCGGGTGTTGGAATTGATGGGCCCCGCTTTTGCCATTGCCATGCTTGGAGCCATCGAATCCCTGCTCTCGGCCGTGGTGGCCGATGGCATGGCCGGAACACGTCATGACTCCAATCAGGAATTGGTTGGTCAGGGGTTGGCCAATATCGCGGCGCCTCTGTTTGGCGGATTTGCAGCAACTGGCGCCATTGCTCGTACCGCCACCAATATTCGTAACGGTGCCAACAGCCCGTTAGCCGGTATTATTCATGTCATTACCCTGGTGTTGGTCCTTATTTTCCTGGCACCGCTGGCGGTTCATATTCCCTTGGCTGTATTAGCGGCTATTTTATTCATGGTGGCCTGGAACATGAGCGAGGCCAGGCATTTTATAACCATTCTTCGTAAAGCGCCGCGTGCGGATGTGGTTATTCTGCTGGTTACTTTTTCCCTGACAGTGTTTGTCGATCTGGTTGTTGCGGTCAATATTGGTGTCATTCTGGCTGTCCTGCATTTCTTAAGGCGAATGGCGGCAAGTGTCGAAGTGGAACAAATCCCTCATGAACAATTGCAAAATGATTGTGAGGAGAACGGCTTGGCACATTTACCTGCTGACGTGCTGGTGTATGCAGTGGAAGGGCCATTCTTTTTTGCAGCCGTAGAAAATTTTCAATTGGCTCTGGCCAATACCCACACGGATCCCCGGGTTCTGATTATTCGATTGGGCTGGGTTCCTTTTGTTGACATTACCGCACTCAGGACATTGGAGGAGGCAATCATCGAACTGCACCATCGCGGAGTACGGGTTATTCTCGCCGGGGCCAATGCCCGGGTTTACAGTAAATTGAAAAAGGCGGGGATTATTCAACGCATTGGCGAGCAAAATAACCTGGCCACTTACACCGAGGCATTGCACAGTGCGTGTTAATCACTCCTTAAGGCTAAAAAGCTGCTCAAGGTTAAGGGATAAGCTGTTTCTGAGCGCGTCATTGGCTTGAATGAACACAGCCTGCCAGGATTTAGACAGGCTTTGTACGTCCTCTGCGGCGGGTAAACGGTAGGGAATCAGTTGCGACAGCGCATACACTGACAGTTTGCTGATGTCCCTGCTGAGCATGAATTGGTCATCGGCGGTGCAATGGATTAAATGAGCAGCCGTTAACCGTTCAATGATTTCATCCGCATCCACCGCATAGGGTTGTGCACTGCTTTCAATCAATTGCTGCAAGCATAGCCCCTGTCCCTGTTGTTGAGCCAGCCACAATTGTTTAAGCCAGAGCAGGACATGAATAAAACCTTGCAGTGGTTCGCCTTCCCGCCGACGGTACGTGACGGACAGCGCGTAACAGATCTCTGCCCCAAGCAGGGTAATAAACCACACCCAGTAAACCCAGATGAAAAAAATAGGCACGGTGGCAAAGGCGCCATAAAGCAGCTGGTAAGTGTTGTATTGCGTCAGGTAATAGGCAAAGGCTAATTTGGCTGACTCAAAAAGAATGGTCGCTACGATCCCGCCAATCAACCCATGGCTTAATTGCACCGGATGATTAGGCACCACCACGTAAAGAAAGGTAAAACCAATGAGCGACAACAGGTAGGGGGCTGAGTTAAGTAACAGGGAGGGGGCGGAATTATCACGGATAATGGGTACGGAGATAAGGTAGGAGCTTGCGGCCAGACTTAAGCCTAAAAAAATCGGGGCCAAGGATAAGATAGCCCAGTAAAGCAAAAAGGCGGTTGCTCCATGACGAGGGATGGTGACATGCCAGATTTTATTCATGGCCCGCTCAATGGTAAACATGACCAATAACGCCGAGATGATAAGAAACACGATACCCCAGGTGGGTAAACGCGAAACCTGGGAAGTAAACAATTGCAGGTAATTTTGAATCATTTTACCGGTGGCTGGGACAAAATTCTGAAAAATAAAATCCTGTGTGGGTTGCACCAGCCCCTGAAAAACCGGAAAAGATGAAAAAATGGCCAGTCCCACGGTCATCAGTGGGACAACGGCCAGAAGGCTGGTAAAGGCCAGCGCCGAGGCGCGGTAGGTGCAATCGTCATTAATAAAATTCATAATGACGAAGCGAGTGAACGAAAGAAGTTGCCTGCTTGTGTTTTTTAGCCAATCCATGAATGAGCCATTCCTGGTATCAAGCCGGCTTGGCGTCCAACTCCCCAATGGCCACGTGTTTACGGGCAAGCGAGAAGGTCCAAGCCAGACCAACGAGATAGGTAACCCCTACTATCGCACAATATAAACCAAAATGGCTATTGTTGTGTTTGGCATACACCGCACTGGCTGCCTCCACGCCAATGGCTTGTTCGCACATGCTCATCATGCTGATCACCGCATAGGCCGTGCCTTTACTGACTGGTGTGGAAAAAAGAATGAAACGACTGAGCGGCGCACAGGCGACACCAATACCAAATCCATACAGCGTTAATCCCGGCATCAGGTAGATAAAATGCGGGTTAATCATCATCGGCAGCAGCCAAGTCAGGAACATGCCGGCCACTGTAATGGCGGAGCCGCGTAGAATCATTTGCTTGACAGTGCGCTGTTTGGTCAGCTTGCGCAGGTACCAGTTACCGAACAGGCCGGCGGTGAAAATGGGCAATTGCCACAACGCATAATGTATGACGGTCAAATGTGCATCAGTGACGATAATGATCGGAGAAATGGCAATCCAGGCAATGCAGGGGATGCCCAATAATCCGGAAGCAAAAGCGCCCATCATGAAGGTCGGGTTAGTCAGCAGCCTGCCATAATTTTTAAACACCGTTTTGGGGGTGAACGGGATGCGGGGGATGGTTTGCCCGTCGCTTTTCACCGCACCAATCGGTTCCGGCATAAACCGCCACATGCCCCAAAGTGAAATAAGCGCCAGCGCGCCGATTAAAATGAAAATGGCCCGCCAACTGAAATAGAGAATAAACGTTGCGCCTGCAAGGGGGCCGAGCAAGGGGGCTAACGAGGCGATATTGGTCAATACCGAGGTAATGCGGATCGCATCCATTTCCGCAAAAATTTCCTGCAGGGTCGCGTAACCAATCACCGTGGTAAAACAAAGCCCCAGGCCTTCAAAATAACGGGCCAACAAAAATTGTCCGATACTGCCTGAGTGGGCGATAAAAAAAGTAAACACGGTAAAAATCACCACGCCAATCAGCATCACTGAACGCCGTCCGTAACTGTCGGAAACAGGGCCGAGGAACAGTTGCAGGCTGGCTCCGCCAAGAATATAGGCTGTCAGTGAGGTGGCAATGGCCGATTCCGGCGCATGAAACGATGACACCACATGAATCATGCCGGGCATGATCATGTCGTTGGCGATGTAGGTTAAGAACTGGTAGAGAACCAGAAAGGCAGCAAACCAGAGTGCTTGCCTGCGGGTAATATTAATCAACGGTTTGGACATGATGCACACAGGGTAGGGGTTAAAAAGCGCAGGCCAGTTTACACAAAATGGGGACAAAAAGCACGGTCCAATTCGGTTTATATCGGCACTGAATTCAAATGCAGTGTAATTGTTCAAAAAAAACACATGTTGTGTTATAATATTCGGCCTCCCACGAAGACTTGATAATGATGCTAGAAAAAATTTTCCCTTTGACCTCGCTGGATGAGCTTAAAAAACGCTACCATCGCTTAAAAGCGGACATCTCCCTGATGCGGGCAGAAAAACTGGATTGCGTGCAGGTGATTTTTGAAGACTTGCTCAACGCTGTGAAAAAGCCAGACGAGCTATCCCAACAACGATTTGAAGCCATTCTTTATGTCAAGGCTCAGATTTAGAGAGTGTTCATCTAACTGTGTCACCTCGCTAGTTATCTAAGCCCTATATTTAATCTATCTTCAAAATAGATGTGTAACTGGGAAATGATAAGCGCCCAATTGTGCATGGGCTGATTCCATTTTTCCAGCACTTTTTGGCAAGCACAATAAATGAGCTTAATAAGGGCGTTTTCACTGGTGAAAGCGGCTTTATTTTTAGTGTATTTGCGGATTTGTCGATGAAAGCCTTCCACAATGTTAGTAGTATAAATAATGCGCCTGAGTTCTTCTGGGTATTTAAAATATTGGGATAGAGCCTCCCAGTTATTATTCCATGACTTCAATACAGCGGGGTATTTTTGCCCCATTTTATCTCTAACTCTATTAAGTGATGCTCGGCTAGCTCTTTGCTGGTTGCTCTGTACACAAGCTTTAAATCGGCCATGAACGCTTTCTGGTCTTTACTGACTACATACTTTAGGGAGTTGCGAATTTGATGAACCACACAAAGCTGCACTTCGGTTTTAGGAAACACCTCAGCAATCGCCTCAGGAAACCCTTTAAGCCCATCAATGCTTGCAATGAGGATATCCTCTACGCCACGGGCTTTGAGGTCATTTAGAACACCAAGCCAGAAGCGAGCCCCTCATTTTCAGATAAATAAAGACCTAAAATATCCTTCCGCCCCTCCGGTGTTACTGCAAGAACTGTATAAAACGCTTTGCTAGTCACTTTCCCCTCGACACGTACTTTAAAATGCATGGCATCTAAAAAGCAATAGGATATACAGACTCCAAAGACCGATTGCGCCATTCGGTAATCATAGGAAGTAATTTATCTGTGATAAGGCTGATTTTAGCTGACGATACTTCTAAACCATACATCTCGGCTAGGTGTTCACTTATGGCTTCGTAGCTCATACCCAGGGCATATAAGGCTAAAACTTTGTTATCTAGGGATTCATTCAATACAGTTTGACGCTTCTTGACAATTTCTGGCTCAAAACTACCGTCTCTATCTCTTGGTGTCTCTAAATCAAAAACACCGGAAGTGGATTGTATGGTCTTGGTCGTTTTGCCATTGCGTCGATTCGTAAGTCCGGTTTCATGGCACGCTTCCATATGCGTGTCCATTTCACCTTCCAAAGCAGCTTCTAATAGTTCTTTGATTAACGGCGTTAATATCCCGTCTTTACCCGTCAAGGATTGACCTGATTTTAATTGAGATATCGCATCTGCTTTGAAATCATTGAAATCAAAATTCGCTAAATCTATTTTTTTATTCTTATTCATTGTCACCTCTACAAAATTGTACAAATTATATCAATTTTTAGAGATGACACAGTTATTTGAACACTACCCAGATTTATATTCTTTTAATCAGTGACAAGGCCCTGATTGATTCCCTGCTCGATAAGCTCGAACAAGCGTGTGCTGACAATTTTCGTGCCTGCTCCCTAAGCACCGATCAACTTCTGGAAAAGAAATTATGCCCTGAGTATTATCAGACCAAGCGCTTTTCCTATACGCAGGGTACGCGTGAGCTGGAGGAGTCTCTTTATTATCCGGTCATTTCCCAGGAAATTTTAGACGCGGAGTATCCTGAAACGATTTTAACCGCACCGCTGTTGGAGCAACTGCAAAAAAACCGCATTAATTTTCATTGCCGAGTGCCGGGGCGGAAGCGCTTTCTCGAAAGCGATGGCTGGCTACGCTTTTTTGGTATCGTGTCGGATGCGTCTTCAAGTGCCGTCTTGTCAAGAGGCCAGATTTTTATAGAGCCGCCGGAATTTCCGCATACGGTTAGCCGTCTGCACGGCCCCTTTGGTCATGCCCTGCAGGAATATTTAAATTCAAAATTGCTTGAGGGAGGCCATTTGCACATGCCCGACTCGAAGGAGATTGGTAAAATCACCGAGCTTGACTTGTTGAAAGCAGAGGCCTGGCCGCTTAAGGATGTAAAAAAAGGAGAATTTGCTACTTGTCTCTTTGATCTGATGCGTGAGCGTCTGCCAGAGAAGTTACGCCGCTTTCGCGTGGTTCCTACTCAGGCGTTTGCTTTTACCGCTTCTGAGTTTATCACCCAGTACCTCCTGTTGAGCCCATACCGTTTCCCCTGCCTGTCAAGCGTCATGTATTGCGTTTATGCAAAGGGTACACAAACTTATTTTCAGAGTGTACCGGGTTTTTCGGAACTTAAATCTGAAGAGCAACTGCTTATTATGAATAATTATTGTGATAATGTCGCGCTGGATATGGATGTTGCCGCCTTTATTAAAAAAAATCCAGACTATTTTCGATGCAACAATGGTTCAGCCAAGGACCCTATCTTTTTTAAAGAGGCTTCAAAGCCGTTTATTTACTCGTCCATGGATGATGATGCCCGCACCATTCGTGCGCGGAAAACCGCGGCAACGGCTTGCATTGCGCCAGAAAGAAAGCACAACGCAAGAGAATTGTATGATGACTTATTATTCTCAGGTTCCCCGCGAATTACAAAAAAGAACGACCGGGAATACATATCACTTGCGCCATGATAACATCCGTCTTGACCCTCACGTAACGTGATCCATTACAATGCGTCATGAGGAGTCAAACATGCGGTATTATCAGATTAAAGAAATCAGCTGCCTCACCTCATTGTCAGTGCGTTCTTTGCAATACTACGATGAGAGGGGCTTGCTTAAGCCGAGCAAGCGTTCGCAAGCGGGTTATCGCCTGTATTCGGATGCCGATTTACTGCGTTTGCAGCAAATCGTCACACTGAAATACTTAGGCTTTTCTCTCAATGAGATTAAGAAAACGCTGGATGATCCGCAGTTTGATAGTCAAAAATCCCTGGTCGTTCAGGCCCGGCTGCTTGCGGAAAAAGCACGGCAGCTCAACGATGCGTCGGCTTTGCTGACTTATATCGCAGCACAACGCGAAGCGAAGCAGGCTGTGAACTGGCGAAGTACGGCAGAAATCATTGCAATTCTGGAGTTAAGCAGTATGAACCCTGTGAAGGAACAATATAAAAATGCGGCGGATGCGTCCGAGTTAGGCAGAAAATCAGACTATGACGCGTCTTATAATCCACTCAGGCTTTATCCAATCCCCCGTGCGGGTAAACGTCAGGAAATTGGAATTCATCCTGAGCAATTGCCGTTTTATGGTTTCGATTGCTGGAATCATTACGAGGTGTCCTGGTTGAATGAAAAGGGGAAACCCATTGTTGCTATGGCAGAAATCGATTATGATTGCCGCACGCCGATGTTGATTGAATCCAAGTCACTGAAACTTTACTTTAATTCGTTCAACAATACCCGGTTTAAATCCCTCGCTGAGGTAGTCAACACCATCAAAAACGATCTTGAACAACGTGTTCAGGGGGACGTAAGCGTCGCTGTGCATCCGCTGGGTTACGGCATAACGCCAACCCTTTATGAGCATTTTAATGGTGAGTGCATTGATCATCTCGACGTGGAGTGCTCAACCTATACGGTCGAACCGTCCTTTTTGACAGCGACAGGCGATTGGGTTGAAGAAACCCTTTATTCTGATTTGTTAAAGTCCAATTGCCTAGTCACTAACCAACCTGATTGGGGGAGTGTGCAGATTAGCTACAAAGGGCAAAAAATAAACCGTGAAGGGTTGTTGCAATACCTGGTTTCTTTTCGTAACCACAATGAATTCCATGAGCAATGCATTGAGCGGATTTTCATTGACATCATGCGGCAGTGTCAGCCTGAGGAGCTGACCGTGTATGGCCGTTACACACGGCGGGGTGGTTTGGACATTAATCCTTACCGCAGTACGAAGCAACCGGTCCGTCAGGGACTGAATTTCAGGCTTCCGCGCCAGTAGCGCTGGGCGGTGGTCTGTCTCAATAACGGAGTTCAGGCAGTAATGAATCAGGAAAAAACATTAGTTTCCATGTTGCCCCTTTTTCTGGTGCTTTTTATTGACGGGATGGGGTTGGGATTATTATTTCCTATTCTTAATTCCATTTTGATTGACCCCACTGCTGGTTTTTTACCGTCAGGCACCAGCGAGGCGATGCGGGATTTCTATTATGGTTTAACCATCGGCATTTTTATGATTTGCTGGTTTTTTGGTGCGGCCATCCTTGGTGATTTATCAGACAGTGTCGGTCGTAAGAAATCGTTGATGATTTGCCTGATTGGGGCTTTTCTTGGTTATCTTCTGTCAGCCATCGCAGTGGTTTTTCAAAACTACTGGGCCTTGCTGGCCGGGCGTATTATTGCTGGCTTCACGGCGGGCAGCCAGCCCATTGCCCAAGCGGCGATTGTTGATGTCAGTTCAGAGGCGCACAAGGCCCGCAACATCGGCTTGATTTTGCTGTCGGTTTCCTTAGGCTTTGTTTTTGGTCCAGTGTTTGGCGGAATCCTATCCGACACACGCCTCGTCAGTTGGTTTAATTTCGCAACGCCCCTTTATTTTGCTTCGTTAATTTCGCTGTTGAATGCGATTCTGCTGCAATTTACCTTTAAGGAAACATTTACTCGAGCACACGATAAAATCCGTATCCGCTGGCATCACGCCATTCATATTTTTATCTCGGCCTTTAAACACCCAGCCATTCATCGTTACTCCCTGGTGCTGTTGGTAATGATTTTTGGCTGGAGTAATTATTTCTCCTTCATTCCACTTTACCTGCTGCAGACCTATCACTACAGCGCCATGCAAAATTCGTTTTTCCTGGCGGTTATGGGCTTAGGTTTCAGTATTGGCTGCGGCTACATCGTCGATTGGTGTACCCTGCGTTTTAATTACGATAAAACGGTAGTCGTCGGATTATTGCTGACAGCGGTGAGCGTGCTGTTTGTTCTGTTCAGCCAGCAGCAATGGGTGGCCTGGGTCGCGACCTTTTTTATCGGCATCAGTCTATCCGTCGCTTATTCCGTGTTATTGACCATTTTTTCTAACCAGGTCACGGATAACGAACAGGGTTGGGTGATGGGGGTGACGGGGTCGATTATGGCCCTCTGCTTTGGTTTAACTTCGCTGTTCACCGGATTAATCGCGCAGGTGGGGGCGCAATTGCCGATGATGCTGGCGTTTGGCGGTTTGAGTCTCAGCGCGGTGATGCTGTGGTTTTTTAAACGACCCCATCATGCCCTGGAAAAAAGCGGCAAACCCAATGTTCACCTGTAACTCGTTTAAAAAAGGAGTGGAGCGATGGCAAAGCCGTATGTATTAGTCCTTTATTATTCACGCAGCGGCGCCACGGCGCAATTGGCGCAATACATTGCCCGTGGGATTGAAAGTGTTGAAGGCATGGAGGCTCGCATCCGCACAGTGCCTCCTGTATCCACCACCTGCGAGGCCGTGGATAGCCCTATACCGGATAAAGGCGCACCCTATGCGACGCTCGATGATTTAAAAGACTGCAACGGGTTAGCCTTGGGCAGTCCAACACGCTTTGGTAACATGGCCGCGCCACTGAAATATTTCCTTGATCAGACAACCCCGCTGTGGCTGGCTGGCGATCTGGTGGATAAACCTGCCTGTGTGTTTTCATCCTCCGCGTCCATGCATGGCGGTCAGGAAACAACCCTGACCAGTATGATGATTCCGCTACTGCATCAGGGCATGGTTATTCTGGGACTGCCGTATACGGAGCCTCAATTGAACACCACCCAATCCGGAGGTACACCGTACGGTGTAACGCATGTTTCCGGTGTGGCCAATGACAAGCCCATCAGTGAGGATGAAATGGTTCTGGCAAAACGCTTGGGCAAGCGGTTGGCAAGCCTTGCACTGAAAGTGAAGGACTAGGTCTGCCCGGCGTGTGTTAAACTAAACGTAAGTTCGTTTGATAAGAACATACGTCTTGCAATTATCACCCAGTCTCAGTAAGGTCAGTTTTTTAAGTAATTGGATATGCAGTGAAAGTTATCAGTTTTAATGCCAATGGTATTCGCGCCGCAGCCAGAAATGGTTTCTATGAGTGGCTGCTGACACAGGATGCCGATTTTGTCTGCCTCCAGGAAACCAAGTCCCAGGTCTGTCAATTGCTGCCTGAGGAGTTGTACTTCCCCCGTGATTATTATTGTGATTTCTATGATGCTGAAAAAAAAGGCTACAGCGGCGTTGCCATTTTTTCCAAACACAGGCCAGAGCGCGTAATTAAAGGCATGGGTTTTGATTATTGCGACAAAGAAGGGCGTTACATTCAATTTGATTACCCCAAATTAAGTGTCATTTCCCTGTACCTGCCTTCAGGAACCAGCGGCGACGGACGTCAGGAGGTCAAGTACGATTTCCTCAAACGCTTTGCCGAGCACCTGCTTGCTCTTAAGGAAAAGGGTAAAGAATTGATTATTTGCGGCGATTACAACATTGCTCATAAAAAAATTGACTTGAAAAACTGGCGCAGCAACCAGAAAAATTCCGGATTTTTGCCGGACGAGCGGGCATGGATGGACCAATTGTTCGGTGCGATGGGCTTTGTCGATGCCTTCCGTGTCCGCAATCAGGAAGAAGAACAATACACCTGGTGGTCCTATCGCAGCCGTGCCTGGGAAAAAAATGTCGGGTGGAGAATCGATTACCAGGTCATTACCCCGGGTTTAACCGAGAGCGTGGATAGCGTGTACATTCATCGTGAAGGCCGCTGGTCGGATCATGCGCCGTTGATTATTGATTACAAGGGGGATTGGTGCTTAAGTTAGCCAGTTGGAATGTCAATTCCTTAAAAATTCGTCTGGAACAGGTATTAACCTGGCTTGATGCCACACAAACGGATGTTTTAGCCTTACAGGAAACCAAACTCATTGATGAGCAATTTCCGGTCCAGAGCTTTACAGAACGTGGCTTTGAGGTCGTGTATTCCGGTCAGAAAAGCTACAATGGCGTGGCGGTCATCAGCCGTCACCCCATGACGGAGGTTGCCCGGGATATCCCTGGACTGGATGATCCGCAACGGCGTATTCTGGCGGTGACTGTCGCGGGGATACGCCTCATCAATCTGTACATTCCCAATGGTTCGATGGTGAATTCCGAAAAATACCATTATAAATTATCCTGGTTAACCCGGGTAAAGGGCTACATTGAAGAACAATTGGCTCTGCATCCCAAATTGGCGGTGGTGGGGGATTTTAATATTGCCCCTGAAGACAGGGATGTGCATGATCCGGCGGAGTGGGTGGGTTCTGTGCTGGTCAGTCCATTGGAGCGGCAAGCCTTTTTTGACATGATTAACCTCGGCTTGACCGACAGCTTTCGCTTATTTGAACAGGAAGAAAAGCTGTTCAGCTGGTGGGACTACCGCGCGGCCGGATTTCGACGCAATCGCGGGTTGCGTATTGATCACTTACTTTTAAGCAGTGAATTGACCGCTTGCTGTCTTCGCTCTACCATTGATAAAGGGCCGCGTAAACATGAACGACCTTCTGATCACGCGCCGGTGATGGTTGAACTTGACATCTGATTCAGATCCATAAGGAAAGAAAATGAGAATAATAAAAGGAATTAGTCTGGCCATGCTGCTTTCAACGTCTGCCTTCGCAGCGAGTGAAACAGCCGCTCCTGTTGCTCCAGTGGATGAGTCACTGCCCATTGCCAAGGTCACTACGGCATCCAAGCTGTTGCGCATTACCCCCCGGCAGGCCTTGTTGCGTTTGAAAGAGGGGAATCAGCGTTTTTTAAGCGGCAATCGGCAGAAGCGTGATTACCTGGCCCAGGCCAAGATGGCTTCTTACGGGCAATACCCTTGGGCTGTGGTGCTGAACTGCATGGATTCACGCAGTGTACCTGAATTGTTTTTTGATCAGGGGCTGGCTGATTTGTTCAGTTTGCGTGTGGCTGGGAACGTGCTTAACGACGATATCTTAGGCAGCATGGAATTCGCTACCAAGGCCGTAGGCTCTCGCCTGATTGTTGTTCTGGGCCATACCTCCTGTGGCGCGGTAGTGGGTGCCTGCAAAGACGTTCATTTAGGTCATTTGGACAGCGTTTTGGATAAAATCAGTCCACTGGTTGCCCCGACCAAGAAGGAAACCCAGTTGGACAGCTGTACGGATCCAGCCTTGATTAACGCCATTGCTAAAAACAATGCATTACGGGTTGTTCAGCAAATTGTCCAGCGAAGTCCTATCATTAAAGAGTTAATCGATCAGGGACAAGTCGGCATTGTGGCGGGTATTCACGACATTAAAACCGGTCAGGTCACCTTCTTTGAAGAAGGACGCTTATTGCCTGATCGAAAAAATTGATTTAAATGGCCATTTCTGGTAACCTTGCCCGTCATTTACAAACGAGTATGGTGCCCGGCAGGTGACCAGGTGGCGATATTCATTTTACAAACAGTGAGAGTGGTATTATGCAAGCTTCAATACACCCAGAATACAAAACAATTAAAGTCAGCTGCAGTTGCGGTCATACTTTTGAAACCGGTTCAACGTTAGCTCAGGATCTGGCTATCGAGGTTTGTGCTGAATGCCATCCTTTTTATACCGGTAAGCAAAAGCTGGTTGATACGGGCGGACGTGTTCAGAAATTCCGTGATCGTTATAAAAAGAAAGATTAATTTCGCTGTTTAGCAATGCTATAATGGCATGATATTATTGATAAAAATTCCAGGCGCAGTAAGTATGCGCCTTTTTTTTGCAAAATGACTATTCATGTTAATTTTTTTTCTATATGATTTTTCGCTGGATTTTGTGAGAAGAGAGTGAGCACCTTGGATAAAGATGAGTTAAAGCAACGCGCCCTGCATTACCATGAGTTTCCTAAAGCAGGGAAACTCGCTGTCAATGTAACCAAGCCTACGAATTCCCAGGATGATTTATCCTTAGCTTATACTCCGGGTGTTGCTGAACCCGTTCTTGCCATTGCTGACAACCCCAATGATGTGTTTCGATACACCGGCAAAGGAAACCTGGTGGCCGTGATGACCAATGGAACAGCGGTCTTGGGCCTTGGAAATGTCGGGCCCCTGGCCAGCAAACCGGTTATGGAAGGCAAGGCCGTGCTTTTTAAACGGTTTGCTGACATCGATGTTTTTGACATTGAAATCGATGCCGATAACCCCCAGGCTTTTATATCAACAGCCAAACGCATCGCCCCAACCTTTGGCGGCATTAATCTTGAAGACATTAAAGCACCGGAGTGCTTTGAGATAGAGCAGGCCTTGATTGAACAACTGGATATTCCTGTTTTTCATGACGATCAACACGGTACAGCCATCGTGGTCGCCGCCGGTTTGCTTAACGCGCTGGATTTAAAAAAGAAAAAACTCTCTGAGGTCCGCATTGTCTGCATTGGCGCCGGCGCGGCCGGTATTGCGTCCATGCGTTTGCTGGTTGCCTTGGGTGCTGACAAGGAAAACATGCTGTTGCTCGACAGCAAGGGCGTCATTCACACCGGCCGTGAAGATCTGAATTCGTATAAATTTGCTTTCGCACGTAAAACCGATCGTCGCACCCTGGCGGATGCGCTTGTGGACGCGGACGTGTTTATCGGTGTGGCCAAACCGGACTTGTTAAATGCAGATTTATTAAAATTAATGGCGCCTGATCCCGTCATTTTTGCCTTATCTAATCCTGATCCAGAAATCAGGCCGGAGATAGCTCACCGTTACCGGGATGATTTAATTATCGCCACAGGACGCAGTGACTACCCTAATCAGGTAAACAATGTCCTGTGTTTTCCATACATTTTCAGGGGGGCGCTGGATGTACGTGCCACGTGCATCAATCAATCAATGCAGATTGCTGCTGTTGAAGCCATCCGTCAATTGGTTCTCGAACCAGTACCTCAAGTCGTTAAGGACAATTATCCCGGTGTGGAAAACTGGGATTTTGGACCTCACTACATCATTCCCAAGCCAATTGATCCCCGCTTGAAAGACAAAGTAGCCCAGGCGGTCGCCAAAGCTGCCATAGCAAGCGGTGTTAGTCGGATTGAGCGCGCACCGAATTAATGAAGCATTTATCCATTCTTGTGCTTAACCAGTGAGTAAGTTAAGGAGTCAGTTTTGCGTACTATGAATGAAAAAAAATACATGGTCATGGCCTGGTTAATTTGTGGTCTTGGTGCTCTGTATTACAGCTATGAGTATTTATTAAGAATATCCCCCAGTGTGATGGAGCCTGCATTAAGGGAACATTTTAATCTGTCTGCAACCGGTTTCGGGTTGTTGTCTGCCTTTTATTATTACGCTTACGTTCCTCTGCAAATTCCCGTAGGTGTCCTGCTCGATCGCTACGGTCCCCGTGTGTTACTGACACTGGCCTGCATGGTTTGTGTCGTCGGTACGTTTATTTTCTGCGGCACGCAATTGTTCTGGGTAGCGGCAGTTGGCCGTTTTCTCGTGGGTTTTGGATCCGCATTCGCCTTCGTCGGTGTATTGAAACTAGCCACCATCTGGTTACCGGAAGACAAGCTGGCCATGGTGTCCGGTATGGCCTCCGCGCTGGGTACCATTGGTGCCATGCTTGGCGATAATTTATTGGGATACATGGTTATCAAGCTGGGCTGGCGTGAAACAGTAAACTACACGGCCATTTTTGGCATTGGTTTAATTTTTGTTCTTTGGTTCGGTATTCGCGACAGGCATCGCAACCAGCGTCAAAGCGGGACAGTAGAAAATTTCCGTCAAAGCATGACGGATTTAGGCATCATCGCCCGCAATAGACAAATCTGGATCAATGGCATGTATGGCTGCCTGGTTTATTTGCCGGCTACCGTGTTTGCTGAACTCTGGGGCATTCCCTATTTAAAAAATGCACACGGTTTATCGCTGGAAGCGGCTGATTTAGCCAATTCCCTGCTCTTCCTGGGTTTTACCATTGGCGCCCCCTTATTCGGGTTGCTCTCGGACAAATTAAAACGGCGTAAATTGCCGATGGTCATCGGTGCGGTGGGAGCGGCCATTGTTATGATGATGGTTCTTTACATGCCGGGATTGACAGAGATTGGTATTGACGTACTGATGTTTGTGTTAGGCCTGCTTTACAGCGCCCAATGCATCGTATTTGCCGTGGGCCGTGAGTTAAGCCCCAATGAAGCGGCAGGAACGGCCATTGCCATGACCAACATGATTGTCATGCTGGGCGCCATGTTCCTGCAACCCCTGGTGGGCCGCTTACTGGATTTCAGTTTGTCGGTGCATACGCACGCTGCCGGTTTGGATGCGCTCTCTACGGATAAACTGGCGCAACTGTATACGGCCAGCGATTATCAATTTGCCTTATCCATTATTCCTTTAGGGATTGTGCTGGCTGCCATATTAACTTTCTTTCTAGATGAAACTCATGCAGACGCTAACCATTAAGTCAATCAGTAAAAGACAGGCTATCCTTGGTAGTCTGATTTGTGCAGTAGGCGCTTTTTTCTACTGCTACGAATTCGTCTTACGCATTCTTCCGGGGGCCTTACAGAGCGAATTGAGCGCTGCTTTTGGGCATATTTCAGCCACGACCTTTGGTGAATTATCCGCATTCTATTATTTTGCCTATTCACCCATGCAATTGCCAGTGGGGATGTTAATGGATCGCTTTGGTCCGAGGCGTCTTCTGACTTTTGCCTGCCTGTGCTGTACTCTGGGCTCCTGGATGTTTACCATCACTTCCTCCATGCTTATTGCCGGCAGTGGCCGCTTTTTAGTGGGCTTTGGTTCTTCCTTCGCGTTTGTCGGCGTTCTGTCTCTGGCCCTGCAGTGGCTGCCCCGGCGTTATTTTTCTCTGGTTGCAGGATTAATTACCACACTGGGTATGCTGGGTTTAGTCTACGGTGAAGTAAAAATCACCGACATTGCCGAGACCATGGGCTGGTTGCATGTGTTAAACCTGATGGTCACCATTGGCGGCGTGCTGACGTTAATTATTTTCCTAGTCGTCCGCGATGGCCCGGAAGGGAAACCCGCCAGTCAGATTCCCATGCCTGAATTTTGGCAAAATGTCCGTTTTGTGCTGTTGTCGCCGCAAGTCTGGCTTGTTGGTTTTGTAGGGGCCTGCCTGTATACCTCCCTTTCAGTTTTTGGTGAATTATGGGGCAAAACGTATCTGGAACAGGCACATCACTTAAGCAAAATTGAGGCGGCTCATTCGATTTCCGCGATGTTCCTTGGCTGGGCAGTCGGTGCACCTTTGGCCGGCTATTTCTCTGACTTAACCGGGCGCCGCGTGTTGTTCCTGGTGATGGGGGCGATTCTGGGATTGGGATGCATCAGTCTGGTGCTGTATTATCCAGGATTGTCCTATTTCTGGCTCAACGTGTTGTTGTTTCTTTACGGGGTGTTCAGCGCCACCGAAATTATCGTGTTCATCATGGGTAAAGAAAACAGCGGTGCCAAGTTATCCGGAACCGTCTTTGCTGCGGTGAACATGATTGTGACTTTAGGCGGTGTGATTTTTCAACCGTTGGTGGGTAAATTACTGGATACTTTTGGCGACAGCCATTTAGTCAACGGCGAACACGTCTACACGGTGGTTGATTATCAAGTTGCTCTCTCGGTGTTGCCCATTTCGTTACTGTTAGTGGCCATTTTTGCTTTTTTCATGAAAGATGCCACATCCACACACCACTAAACGCTCATCGAAACACGGCGACCAGTTCTTGAACCGGTCGCCGTTGATGTGCTTTGCAACTGATCAGACGCTTGACGGGAAAGGAAATGATGTCGCTGTCCCGGTAGTGGTAACGGGTAAATGGCGTATCATGGTTAGAAATGACCACGGTGACGCCTTTGTTTGCTGAGGCTTTGGCCAGTTCGGCCAATTCAATTTGATCACGCTCGCTGAATCGCTTGTCAATGTAAGACGAAAAACTGGCACTGGCTGACAGCGGAACATAGGGTGGATCGCAATAGACGATGTCCCCTTTTGCTGCCATAGCAAAGGTCTCACGAAAATCCGCGTGCATAAACTGCACAGACTGGCTGCGCTGATGGAACAGCCCCATTTCCTGTCTGGGAAAATAAGGCTTGCGGTAACGGCCAAAAGGCACATTATAAAATCCTTTCAGATTAAACCGGCATAACCCATTATACCCATGGCGATTTAAATAAAGGAACAAGGCTGCGCGTTCCCGCGACGGCAGAGTTTGATTAAATTGTTGCCGCAGGTGGTAATACTGTTGTGGCGAATTATTGAGAGGAATAAAGTAGTGCTCACAATAATCAATAAAGTCATTGCCTTCTTCTCGTAAGTGATTGTAAAGCGTAATTAAGTCAAGATTGCGCTCCGCGAGAAGGTAGGAAGTATAACTCGAATTGATAAAGACCGCGCCGGAACCGGCAAAAGGCTCTATCAGGCGTTGACCGGGTGGGAGGGATTTCAAGATGAATTCCAGGCAGTGGAATTTGTTTCCTGCCCATTTTAAAAAGGGTTTGGTTTTATTCATAACTGGGTAGACAGAGTGTAAACCGCTCCATTTAACAGGGCATGCAGCCCCCGTGTGCCTAAACCGAATTGTGATCCTGTTTTCCCCTGAATGCAAATTTTCTTTTTCTTTAAAAAACTGCCCAGGCTTTAAGGTTGACGCTGTTAGTCGGCTGTGGGTATGATGCTTCTGCATCAATGAAAAGGGGTTTTAACAGTGAGTGAGCTTAATGAATTTCTCCGTACGGCCTGGGGTTCTGAGCAATGGATTCTGGAAGGCTGGAACAAAATCACGGAAGAGGAAAAAAATCTTATTCGCCAACGTATGGATGAACTGTTCAAAGACGGTCTGCCTTTTGAGTTGAAGAATCATAAGCTATTGTATGTTTTTACATTTTCCTTACTGGCTCAACTCGAAGTCCTTGCCATTCAGGTGCCTTTAAAATTTCAGGACAAAATGTCCTCTGAAGAACACCGGCAGCGCATGAGGGTACAATTCCTGGATGAAATTTTCCATGGCCTGGTGTTTACCAAAATTGTGTACATGCTTTCAGCCCCTCACGCAATGCCGCCAGCGTACAACGAACACATTGAAGTGTTGTGTAATTTTATTCGTAACGAAGACTGTCCTAAAGTAGCGGTGATGCTGCTTAATCTTATCGGCGAAGGCTGGATTGAAGAAATTTTTTATAGTCTTAAAAAACAGGGTGTCGCGCCGCGGGTGTTTGAGACTATCATTGACGATGAGCACCGCCATGTGTGTGAAGCCGATCTGTACAAAGACATTGGTTTGCCTGATATGGACGAAGTCCGTGAAAAAATGGCTTTTCTCGAAGAGCAGTTGCTGACTAATATTTTTCTGCAATACAAATACATGTTTTCTGTTTGTTCGTTGCTGGGTGTGGATGGCACCATTGATTTCCTGCAGTCGCTTAATCAGAAACACCTGCAGCAGCTTGAAAAAATCAATTTAAAGCCCAGCGACAACTGGCAATTTTTCATGAAAGTAGGCGAGGAGCTTTTTCCACGAATTCGTGAGATGTCAGAATTGCATTACGCGGTGGAGATGACCCCAATTCGAAAAGTCTTCATGACGCAATGGAGTGATCCCTCTGATCCCACCATGGTTGGTGAATTTAATCTCAACATCAGTTGCATCGATTTCTTTAATAAAAAATTTCCTCCTGAAACCGTAACCATTCTCATGCTGCAGGCTGTCAGCCTGGGATTAAGTGAAACGGATTCGTTTCGTTCCTTTTTAAATTACCGGCAATTGTTCCAAAGCAAAGAAGCCTACATGGGATTAATTGTTAAATTGCCTGATTGCGGCGATCACATTGGCACCATCGTTTTTGAAAATTGCCACCGCATGGCCTTTCAGGAAATTGCCGTACGAGTTCGCAACATCATGAAAATGATGGTGTATTGTTTTAAGAAGCGCGAATACCTGGAAAAAACATACCCTCACTTAAGCGTTAAGCTCGAAAAAATGCTCTATGAACTGGCAACTGATGGCTATGATTACCCCTTGCCAGGTAATGCGGTGGTGTCGTTAAGTAATATTGGATTTTGCGGCTACGTGCGTACCAAATCACCTCTGCGCTGCAATGAAGCCATGAAGTTTACGCTGCTGGAAGTCGATCGGAAGCCTGTATGGAATAAAGAAACACAGGCATTTGAGCCTCAGGATATTCTACCGGTATCCATCAGCGCCGATCATCGTATTTTTGATGGCAACATCCCGGTGCCAAAAATGGTGCAAGGTTATTTTAACCAGATGTTTGCCAAGTTCCTTGAGGATTTAGCCAATCCGCCAACGCTCATACCGGATACGCAGGAAGCGCAACTGTTTAAAGTGATGGAAGAATTAATTACAAGGAATGTGGATCTGGCTTATAAAACACTGCTGGTTCTGCAAACCTATTGGGTTGACCCGTTACGGGTTGAAACCCTGCTCAGTGAAGAATTAAGACAGGAATTGGAAAGTAACCCGCCTGAAAGCTTTTATCAATAACAGACTAGGCTTTGAGGCTGTCCATTCGCATTGGACAACCTCAAACAGCTGTTGGTTATATCGCCAGGGTTAAAAGAAAAAGAGCGACCAGCACCACGCTGCCCAGTAACAGATTACCGCCCGGGACCAGCACAATACCCCCATCGGGATTGACGCGGCGAGCCCGCCAGGTCATGACGGCAGGCATCAGCAGCAGCAGGATGATGCAACAAACCCCGGCGTAAGCCAGCGCATGCAGGTAGATTCCAGGATTAACCAGAACGACCATCAGGGGGGGGAGGAATGTCAGTGCCAACGTCCATTTACCCTGCAAGCCTGATTTCTTAAGGGACAAGCCATCGGCTAGAAAGTCAAATAAACCAATGGATACGCCTAAAAAGGCAGTCACCATGCAAATGGAGGTGAAAAAGCCAAAAAAGCCGGTAATCCATTGACTGTGAACCGCATGGCTTAAGGAGTCTGTGAGGCCGCTGGTGGTGTGTTCATTGCTGGCTAAGGCAATTAATCCATCTGCCCCATCACGTGCAATAACGCCCATAATGACCGCATCCCAGAGGATATAACAGGTCAGAGGAATCAACGAGCCAAACAGAATCACTTTGCGCAAGGCAGCCACGTCGTCATTAAAATAGTCGCGAAGGCTGGGTACAATGGATGCGAAACCAAAAGAGGTGACCAGGATCATCAGGCTGCCGGTAATTGCCTTGATGGAGCCCCCGCTTAGAGTGCTGACGTTGACATGGGGACTGATGATCACAACCAGCAACAGGTAAATGCCAAGTTTACCGAACATTAAACCACGGTTGACATAATCGACGGCCCGAATTCCCGCATAAACCACGAGACTGAACAAGCCGGTAAATACCAGGGCCGTAATCCAGTTTGGCATCGTTAAATGAGCACGCCCTAAAATACCTCCAAGAACATCGCTGCCACCCGAAATATAAGCGGCCAAGAGGGTGTAAAGCAGGAAAAGATAAGTAATCCAGGCGATAATCTGACCGGGTAGACCCAGGGTGGATTTTGCCATGGAAACCATGTTACTGCCCGCGGGTAAACGCAGATTCACTTCAAGGATCAACAACGCGCCGACGGTCATGATAAGCCAGCATAAAATCAGGAAAAAAATGGAATTGGTAAAACCAACTTCCGCTGTCGAAACGGGTAAGGCCAGCATTCCTCCACCAATGGAAGTACCTACAATAAGAAGAATGCCGCCGATGAATTTAGAGTTTGCCAATTTAAAGTCCATTATGTATAAATTTAATACAATATATTAAAGAATATATTCCCCATAGTCAATAGACCGCGCAAGCGAAGCGGCCTATAGCACATGCAGCATCTGCAATACTGCATGAATTAATAATAAAAATGAACAAAAAATCACAAAAACCGGGGTTAGCTTCCCGCCGGGGACCTGGTATTCACTTTTAAATTTTTTCCGCCCCAGCATGACCATCAACGCGGGTAAAAGCAACAATAAAATCACACAAAAAATACCGGCATAACTCAGCGCGGAAATGTAGGCTCCGGGATAGTAAAGCACCAGAAGCAGGGGGGGGAGGAAGGTTAACACAAACAACCCCGCACCTTCCTTGCCTTTCTGTTGCACTTTAAGACCGTCAGCGAGAAAGCTTATCAGGCAGAGCGAAACACCCAGAAAGGCCGTGAGCATGCAAATGGAAGTAAAGAAATTAAACAGGGACGTGATGAGGGTGCTGTGCACGGTTTTTGCGAGCATGGCCGCTAATTCGCTGTTGGTGCGATCACTGTGCATTAACGCGGCCAATCCGGAATCGCCTGTGGAGGGCAGGGTGCCAATGATCACCGCATCCCACGCCAGGTAGCAAAGCAGGGGAATAAAGGAGCCAATTAAAATCACCCGCCTCAATGTTTTGATGTCATCATTAAAGTATTCGCGAAGATTGGGAACGATGATGGCGAAACCAAACGACGTGATTAACAGCATGATGCTACCGGCAATGTAACGGTAATTGCCGCCATCGAGGTAATTTAATTGAATGTGGGGCGCGATCAGGACGACCAGAATCAAATACACGCCCAGTTTACCGAACATCAGGCCCCGGTTGAGCAAATCGACGCTGCGGATCCCGGCATAAACCACCGCCCCAAAGGCTAAGGTAAATAATAAACTGGCCTGCCATTCATTGAGATGCAGTCCTAGACGGGAAAACAGGCTGGCAAAAATGTCCGCCCCGCCTGAGATGTAGGCGGATAAAAGGGTATACAGGAGAAAGAGGTAGCTGAGCCAGGCAGCCAATAACCCTGCTTTGCCCAGGGTGGCCTCCGCCATGGAAACCATGTGTTTTCCACGGGGCAAATAGAGGTTGGCTTCAAGGATAAACAAAGCGCCCAAGGTCATGACCGCCCAACATAAAAAAAGAAAGAAGGCTGATTGCCAGAAACCGGTCGCGGCATTAGCTACCGGCAGTGCCAACATGCCGCCGCCAATGGATGTGCCTACAACAAGAAGAATGCCGCCAATGAATCTGGATTTCATAATTACCTCCAATGAAGAATCCTGTCCTTAACACTTACAAGCTTCGCATCCTTGAGGCTTTGGGTTTTGGGTGCTCCGGTAGAGCACTATTTTGTCATGGCCACGGCCGGCATGGGCGCGGGGCGCGCAATCGGCGCATTAAACCATTGTATTTCCACACGGCGGTTCTGGGCGCTGCCATGAATGATTTTATTGTCTGAAACGTCATACTTGTCGCCATACCCTTCCGCCGTCAGGCGCTGGGCTTGAATGCCATTGGCCCATAAAAAAGTCAGCATGGCTTCGGCGCGGGCTTGCGACAGCTTTTGTTTATGTCGCCTTGAACCGATATTATCGGTAAACCCTGCAACATAGATAGTACTATTTGGATATAAACGAAGCAATCGCACAATATTGACCAGGGCCGGATAACAGATATCGTTCAATTCCGGTGTATCAAAGACATAATAACGGTCGGTAGGAACAATTAACGTCATGGTATCGCCGTATTCAACAAATTGAATGTCCTGTTCATTCAGATCGTTGACGATGGCTTGTTTGGTTTCCTTATAAAGACTGGTGGCTGCTCCCGCAATACCGCCGACCACGATGCCCCCTGGGATGGCTGCTGAACTGGCGGCACTGGCCACGGTACCGGCAATAAGACCATAGGTTGCTCCCTTGGCCGTGTATTTGGGCATGGTATTATAAGGTTTGAAATTATTGTAGGGTGGTTTGTAGCAGCCGCTCAAAGACAAAGGC
Source organism: Legionella sp. MW5194 (assembly GCF_016864235.1). Lineage (NCBI taxonomy): Bacteria > Pseudomonadati > Pseudomonadota > Gammaproteobacteria > Legionellales > Legionellaceae > Legionella > Legionella sp. MW5194. The sequence continues at coordinate 2,817,185 of NZ_CP045732.1, read as the reverse complement.
AGCAGCAGGCTTGATATAGCCAGGTATCGGGCGGCGTATTTGGATGACATTCCTACTCCTGTTACAGATCTATCCCTCATTATTAAGCATCCCTGCCTATTTCGCAATCAATGCCCTCATTTTCTGCTGACGGGCCGGTTGCCAAGGTTATGGATGAAATAATCCATTGTAAATTAAAGCATTAGATAAAAAAACTGCTTAACAGACTACGAAAGGCCATCAGCATTGGTTATAGTGAAAGGCCGTCTCAATGGATGTCTTGCGCATGGCAGAGAAAAAATTTTCATTCAAATTAACCCTGGCGGCATTGGGGGTGGTATTTGGGGATATTGGAACCAGCCCTTTGTATGCCATTCGTGAAACCCTGTGGGGACTTCCCATCAATCAGCTCGATGTTATGGGGGTTTTATCCCTGGTTTTCTGGTCGCTGATCATTGTGATTTCTCTCAAATACCTGGCGGTGGTTCTGCGTGCCGACAACGATGGTGAAGGGGGTATCCTGGCCTTGCTGGCCCTTTTGAAACGCAAGCGTGCCCGCCACGAACACCTGTTTTATCTCGTCGCTATTTTTGGAGCCGGATTATTAATTGGGGACGGGATGCTGACGCCGGCTATTTCAGTCACCAGCTCCATCGAGGGTTTAAAAACCGTGTCGCCGCAACTGGAAAAATGGGTGGTGCCTTTATCCTGCCTCATTCTAGTCGCTTTATTTTCCCTGCAATACAAAGGAACATCCAAAATCGGTTTTGCTTTCGGCCCCCTGTTGTTGATTTGGTTTGTGACCATCGCCATCCTCGGTGTGAATAAAATTATGGATAATCCCGAGGTGCTGAAAGCGGTTAATCCGTATTATGCATTTGAGTTTTTTCGAGAAAACGGCATGAAAGGATTTTTCCTTTTGGGCGGTGTTTTTCTGGTGGTGACCGGAGGGGAGGCCATGTATGCTGACATCGGTCATTTTGGTAAAAACCCTATCCGTGCCAGTTGGTTCATGATTGCCTTGCCCTGCCTGTTACTGAATTATTTTGGCCAATGCGCCAATCTCCTGGCCCATCCTGAGGACATTGACAACCCGTTTTACAATCTTGCGCCCGACGGTTTTTTTATCCCCCTGCTCATCATCTCAACCATTGCCACCATCATTGCTTCCCAGGCGTTGATTACCGCGACCTTTTCATTGACGCGGCAAGCGGTGTTGCTTGGGCTTTATCCCAAGCTGCAGATCGTTCAAACCTCCAAGGAGCATGCAGGGCAGATTTACATACCCCAGGTTAATTTTTTCCTAATGATAGGGACGTTGCTGCTGATTGTTATTTTCCAGAATTCCGCCAATCTTGCCCATGCTTACGGCATCGCCGTTAACCTCACCATGCTGATGGTTACCCTGATGGTTGCGTATGCGTCGGTCAAGGTTTGGCATTGGTCAATGATCAAGATGCTTGTGGTGTTCTCGGTGTTCGTGTCCGTTGATTTGCTGTTTCTGGCCTCCAACTCGCACAAATTCATTACCGGCGGATGGGTGCCGATTGGTTTTGCCCTGGTTGTTGCGACCATTATGTTTACCTGGAATAACGGCTTGCAGTATTTAAAAAACAATTACTACATGGCAAAAGAAGACATTTCCAAAATAGTGAAGCAATTGCATTATAAAACCTTAAATAAACTTCCCGGTCTAACAGCGATTTTTATTACCGATACTTACGATCGAAGCGGGGGGAGTTTTCTTCATTTCCTGAAACTGAGTCTGTCCGTTCCTCAAAACATTCTGATAGTTAATTATATCGTGCGTAATCGCCCGCACATTTACGTTAAACACCGTTTTGAAGTCAATAAACTCGATGAAACCATTTATGAATTGACACTGAATTATGGCTTTATGGATAACATTTCCATCCCCGAGGCGCTGGAAACGTTAAATGAGAAGGCGATTCTGCCGTTTAAACTGAATGTGGATAATGCCACTTACCTGGTGGAAATTCCCAATATCATGGCGTCGCGTGAGAAACGATCGCTTAATTTTTATTGGCAGGAAAAACTATTTGCCTTTCTGATGCGCAATTACTCGGTGAACCTCAATATCGAATTTTATAAACTGCCTTACAACCGCACCATGGCCATCGGGACTTATTTCCAGATTTAATCAGCTCCTGACGTGGCAACCATTGGACAAGGGTTTTGACGGAAGGACGACCTGGATGTTGATGCCTTTTATTGTCGGGCTGCTCTGTGCCTGTAAAAGGTAGTCAATTAGCGACACGTCGACCACTTTGCCGTATTGGGAAGACGCTTGACGGAAAATGGGTTCTCCATTTTTCCAGAAGACAAAGCCCAAGTGCGATACATTGAGGTTGGTGCCAATTTGTTTGCGTAAATTCCAATTGGGTCTGACGATTTCAACGATGGCGGCCTCAGGAATCTGCTTGAACAGGTATTGGTTAGCCTTGCCCTTGGCATCAAACAACGCTGTAAACGGCAGGTAGGGCAGATTCGACACCGTGCGCGGCAGTTTGTTTCCCAGGGTTTGTAACTCATGAAGCCGTTGCTGTTTCTGGTGCGGTAAGGGGTGAAGCAAACGAATGTGATCGTCTCCAAAATGCCCATACCACGAGGGTTTATCAATATAAGCGGTCGCGGTTTTAAACACCGGATTTCCTTTGTCATCGACAATGGTGGTCGTGATGTCTTTAACGTAACCCTGACGTTGATTATTGTGGTTCCAGTCCAAGCCGGTAAAATGATTGCGATGGATAAAACCCAATCGACCCTGACTGTAGCGAAGATTTCTCAGGCAGTGTTGAAAAGTCTGCGCATTGTCGGCCAGCGCAATGGCCACTATGGTGGTGACGTAGGTTTCGCAATCAAATGCATCCGTACGGTAACGCGGGTATTGATCAAAACGCGCAAGACGCCCTTCGCCCAAAGCCCCGAGTACATAGGGTTTTCCCAGGAAATAGCCGCTGATTTTTTCAAGACGTTGTGCCATATCAAAATTCGGTATGTGATTGAGGCTGTGATATAGTCCCTTTAAAGTGGCGGTTGCCTGCTTTTCTTCCGTGGCCTCTGCGTGAGCAGAAAAAGCGGACAGGCCGAGAGTCAGGGTTATCATGCAGGATAATAATGTCTGGCAGGTTTTTCTCATGGCGTTCTCGGCAGATTTGATGGTCAATTTTAACCCTGATGCAACAGAGGTACAAGAATGCTGAATGCAATATGGTTGGGGATGATCGTTTTGTCAGTGGTCGTTGGAGCCATTGAAGGACGGTTGGATAATGTTGTGCATGCGGTGACCGACTCAGCCAAACTTGGCTTTGAAATCGCACTGGGCTTAAGCGGCATTATGGCCTTGTGGCTGGGTATTATGGCGATTGCGTCGGAATCAGGCCTGGTGAATCGCTTTGCGCACTGGCTTAAGCCGGTCCTGCGGCCCTTGTTTCCTGATGTCCCCGTGGATGATCCAGCCATGGGGGCCATGGTTATGAACATTGCCGCGAACATGCTGGGTTTGGCCAATGCAGCAACGCCGTTTGGTCTTAAAGCCATGAACGAACTGCAACGTTTAAATGGCAAGGCGGAGCAGGCTAGCGATGCCATGTGCACTTTTTTGGCCATAAACACCTCGAGTGTGCAATTAATTCCGGCAACAGCCATCGCATTTCTTGCGGCAAACGGCGCTCACCAACCCAGCTCGGTGATTTTCACTTCCCTGATAGCCACCAGTGTTTCGACCCTGGTTGCCATTGTTGCAGTAAAACAATTAGCAAAATTACCGGCCTATCGTTTAAGAGAGATTGAGATCAATGATTGAGATTGCCAATGCCATTTCCAATTGGGTTCTTCTGCTTTTTGTAGTCGGTATCCCGCTTTACGGTTCATTCAAAAAAATCAATGTGTTTGATGCTTTTGTCAGCGGTGCGAAGCAGGGGTTTGAAACCAGCATCAGCATCATTCCCTACCTGATTGCCATGATGGTGGCGATTGGAATGCTCAGAGCCTCCGGTTTTTTTGAACTGTTAAATGCCATTCTGGCTCCTGTGCTGTCATGGTTTGGCATGCCGTCGGAGTTATTGCCCTTGGCGCTTATCAGGCCATTTTCGGGGAGTGCTGCCACGGGTGTCATGGCTGAATTGATTCATGAAAACGGAGGGGATTCGTTTATTTCAAAAACAGCCGCCACCATGATGGGCAGTACCGAAACGACGTTTTATGTCATCGCAGTCTATTTTGGCGCAGTTGGGATTAAACGCACTCGCCATGCCATTCCGGCAGGGCTCCTTGCGGATTTAGCCGGGATTGTGGCGAGCGTGATGGTTTGCCGCTACCTTTTTTTGTAGTAGGAAATGCCGGAGCTACACGCTCTTCTTTTTGGCCCTTCTTGATCTTGACGGGGGTACCACAGGCATGAGCACAATGTCATGCAAACGCCAATTGTATTGTTCAAGTTTATCGCGCAAAGCATTGAGTTTCACCAAAGAAACCTCGTCCGCCTTCGGTTCAATAAGGATATCGCCAAAAAAGACATGGCCCTCATCACGAAAACGAGTGGTAACCGACTGAACCCAGTCTTCTTGTTTTATAATGGCCTTCACTTCGGCGATCAAGGGATCCGTTTTTTCCTGGCCTATCATTTTGGGAATCTCATCCAGCAAATCATAGACAGACTGTTTAAAATTCTGATAGCCGTCATGAATGATGCTGACTGAAATCAGTATTCCTACGGAGGCATCGGCCCACCAATAACCTAATCCAATACCCAGAATACCGATAATACTGGCAAAAGCGCTCATCCAGCTCGCTTTGTTCATTTTTGAATCGGTAAATAAAATCTTGTCGTAGAGTTTTCGTGAGAGCGGCAGTTTGATATGACCCAGGATGGTCGAGGGTATTCCGGACCATAACAGCGCGGGGATCATGATAAAGCCCAACCACACGGAATGACCAAAGAAAAACACGGTAGGAATGGTCGGATGTTCCTGTTGCACGAGAACAACAATCCCATCAACTAAAAGATAAATTCCGAGGATAAGCAAAGCCAGTGAGCTGGTAAAAAAAGACATGGTGGTGACACGATGAAAGCCATAAGGGAAATTACGATTGGCTTTCCATTTGATAAGACGGCTGGCTATCAAGAAAGACGCGGGGGGGATAATACCCAGCATGTCTTCAAGCCAGATTGTTTTCATGGTTTGCGAATTTGACATGACTAAAAACGAAAAAATACTGGTGGAAATCATGTAAAAAAAAGAAATCCATTCATAACGGATAGCCTGAGCGTAAATGGGTTGCAATTTTTTCGGAAATTCCAGTGTTTTAGTCACGTGCAGCATGACGAATTTCCTTCTGTTGTTCAATGAACTCATTGACCTGTTTAAGCCAGCCATTTTCACCAGGCGGCACAGCCAGCACATAGGCCACCGAATTTTTTTTGGAGTACGGTATGGTAAACGCAAGGATGTCAGACCAGGGTGAATCCTTACGAATAGCGCAGGCGGCGATATCCAGTTTAAAGTCATGCAATTGCCGATACAATCCTTCCTGATTGTCTGAAAACCACGTTATTTCCGCATTCAGATGCTTTGCCAATTGCTGCAATAATTTCCTTTCTTCTGACGGTGTTGCATGGTTTAAACAAACGCCTGCTTTTAAGCGATGAGTTTCATAAATTGCTTTTAAAGTGCGGTTAGGATCATCGGGAAATTGACAACCTGAAAGCGCGATGACAAGACAGATCGGGGGTATGCTGTTTATCCATTTCACCATAATGATTCCTTCCTTGGACGCTCAATTTGTTACGATAATTTAATGCATTGATTCCAGGATCCGCCTGGATTTTCTGTGACTAAAAATTAAAAATCGTTAATTATCAGGTATTCATTTTATCTAAACCTATGGTAATGTTAAATGGAAATCGACCTTTCATGGTTGGTATTCATGCTGTAATCAAATCATCATAATGAACAAAAATATAAGGAAATGTCATGAATTCAAAGCTTTTATTTTCTTTGGTTTGCAGCGCCGTGTTGTTCGCTTCCGGTTGCAATACCAACCCTCATTTTTATAACAATGCCAATCAGCCTGCAACACCTGTTACTGCAACTCAAAAGCAAACAGATGCCAAGATTTTAAGCAGCTTAATTGTGCTGAATAAAAACGAAATTGCTGCCGCTAATGCAGCACAACAAAAATCAGCCAATCATGCAGTTAGAAATTATGCTGAAACCATGAATAAGGCTCACAGCAGAAACCTGCAGGAAGCCGAGCGTTTAAGCCAAAAACTGGATGTTGCTCCCAAGCAAGGTCAAACAGCGGCTCAATTGCAACGCAAAGGCCGACAAGAACTGGCGACCTTAAACCGTCTGCAAAATCATGCCTTTGATCGTGCTTACATCAATGCCATGGTTAAAGATCATGCAGCGGCTCTGCAATTACTGGATCAACGATTGATTCCTCAGGCAACGAATCCGCAATTGCGCCAGTACCTGGAAGCAACCCGTGCTCATGTGGCTCAGCATTTAAAACAGGCACAAGCCGTTCAAAGTCAATTGGCTAATTCGTAATAATAAAAAAACCGGGCGAGCGTGCTGCGCGTCCGGTTTATTTTGATTTGGATTCTGATTAATTAACCTTTTTTACCCTGTTTTCTCGCTTTACTGGCCAGATTGCCTTCTTCATAAAGTTTCAATTGCGCAAGCAAGGTATTGGTATTGGCTTTAAATGTGGCCAATTCGCGTCCTGAGATCGGCGCCCCTCGTGGCAGAGTAACCGTTGTCGGGTTTTTAGGCTGGCCGTTAATATGAAATTCATAATGGCAATGCGGACCTGAAGCCAGACCTGTCTGACCCACATAACCAATGACCTGGCCCCGACGTACGAAGTCACCGCGGGATAATCCTTTCTGGAATTTGAGCATGTGCCCGTAAATGGTGCTGTAAAGCTTGTTATGATTAATCTTAATCATGTTGCCATAACCGCTTTGACGGCCGATAATTTCAATGCGGCCATCACCGGTGGCTTGAATGGGGGTACCGATACGGGCTGCCAGGTCCACCCCTTTGTGGGCACGTCGATAATGCAGTATGGGATGGTAACGCGACAGGCTGAATGTCGAGCTGATATGGCTGAAGCGGATGGGGTAGCGATTAAAGGCCTTTTTGAGGCTGGTACCCTGCGGCGTGTAATAGTCGGTAC